>CAJKFZ010000255.1 GCA_905199285.1 uncultured Ruminococcus sp. | reverse complement strand
AAATTTATGCTGAATGGAAGTGAACAGATTATTGGCAATTGGACTTCAACAGGAGAAGGCGATGCTGCTGTACATATAGGAACATTCACGATCAGTACAGATGGTGATTATAGTTATTCCATTACTTTTTCTGATATGGCAGGCAATACTGCGGAAGTTTTTACACAATCGATGTTTGTTATAGATAAGACATCTCCTATTGTAAAAACAAATTTCGACGAGTTTGAGACAGAACAAGAAAAACATTATTTCGGATGCGACAGTATAAATAAAACCGCAATAATCACAATTACTGAACATAATTTTTCAGCCAAGAACGCAAATGCAGAGATATTTAGATTAGAACCAGGCAGCGAACACGACATAAGCGGTGAAAAGTCAACTCCAGTTTCCGGATGGAGCGATAATGGTGATGAGCATACATTAGAGATTCCGTTTAAAGAAAATGATGATGGTGTATATCTTATTAGAGTAACTCCAGTTGATTTGGCATCAAATTCTGCAATAGCTCAGGAAACTGTTGTGTTTGAAATCGACTTTACAAATCCAATTATTGCGGAGAGAAATGGAGTTTATACAAAGGATGAGGAAAAGTCATATGAGAATCTGGAAATATACAATGAACAAACAAGTATAGAAGAAAATTTCATTCCTTCTGTTGCATTTTCTGATACAAATTTTGATCATATTGAATATGACCTGACTGTTTATACTCCTGAATATTCAAATGGCAAAGAAATAGGTACAATTATTCCTGAAACTGATAGCGGAAATATTTCAGAAAAACTCTACGCATTACCTGAATTTGAAAAAGACGGCGTATATTCGGCAGAACTTACAGCAGTAGATAAGGCGGGAAATAGAAGTGTTCTTTGCAGAAATACTTCTGTATTGATGATGAAATCCGACGTTCTTGCTTATATTTCTAATAGTAATAAAGCAGAATCGAAAGGATGGTATTCATTACAAAAGGATGAGAATACACCGATAAGCAAGAGACCTGACGCTTTCAGTGATTTGGATATTACAGTGTTTGCACGGGAAAATTCAAAAACAAGCATTATACTCCGTGATGAAAACGGCGAATCCCAAGATACCGGAATAACCGCTGAAAATTCTGAAGATATGTATGCAGTGGGTGTGTATAACTATACCTTGCCAAAAGAATACTTTGTAGACAATTATCCTGAGGGAACAAATAAAGACCTTTATCTTTGGGCAGAAAATACTTACAATAAAGAAACATCACACATAACACTGGGATGGATTCGTATCGATGCACTTGCGCCGACTTGCACTGTTCCTTCCGATTTAAGGGACTGGAAATCATATACAAGTAAAACAAAGACGATTACTCTATCTAATATTAGTGAATCACTTGATAAATCAAAGTGTATCGTATATGACAATGGGAAAGCAATCTCAGCAGATCATTTTGATTATTCAGATGAAACGGATACATTGTCCTACACTTTAGAAAAAGGTTGGCATGATTTAAGCTTTGTTCTTGTTGATGAAGCAGGCAATACTTATACCGTACAAGAAATTTCATCTATTCAGGTAGGTTTGTTTTACTGTTTGTGGTTCAGAATTCTATGCGTTATATTTATAGCAGGTGTTATTGCAGGCATGGTAATTATAATTGTAAAAAAGAAGAGATTCGTTAACAAATAAACTTTTCGAGTGTGTCACGGAATTTCTTTCGTGGCACATTTGCTTTAAAAATATATTGGATGTCATTGACAAAACAATTTTCAATGTTGTATAATTTAGAAAGGATGAATTTATGGCGACAATTGAGCTATATAAAGATAAGATCAATAGCATGTCCAATTACATAGAGCAAGCTAAAAATGCGGTCAGTGACTTTTGCTTAGATTTATCTGCATTAAAATCCAAAATTCTTGGAATCAACAGCAGTGTTTGTGACAATGTTGTCAGCAGTATTTCCTCATCATCTCAGACGCAGGAACAACAGATCGCAGGTTTGGAAGCGACACAAAAAGAAGTAAATGCATTCATAGACCTGACAGTTAATCGAGATAATTCCGCAGCTGATGCTGTATCAAAAGCAAAAGATGAGTTCTACAAAGAATATTCCTACCTGAAACCGGACAGTGAAAAGTCCGACTGGGAAAGATTTTGCGACGGTTTGAAAAAAGTCGGAGATTGGTGTAAAGAACATTGGAAAGAAATAATGATTGCCATAGAGATAATTGTGTCAGTTGTATGCTTTTGTGTTCCAGGATTGCAAGGCTTTGGAGCATTGATCCTTGAAAATATGCTTAAAGGATTAATTTTTGGCTTAGTTATAGGAGCTGCGGTTGGAGGAATATCCGGATATGCCCAAAACGGAGTAGATGGTATACTGGGTGGAATATTGAATGGTGCGAAAGATGGTGCACTTTTAGGTGCGGCATTTGGAGGATTGGGCGGAGTAGGTTCTCTGTCAGGAAAATTATTTGGATGCAGTACTTTTATGACAGGTGCGTTTTCAGTTTCCAGCAAGCTTGCGTTAGGAATGATGGCATTTGATATGATTGCTCTTGCAAATGATTTTCAGAATAGACTTTTTCAAGATACGGGGATATATCTTGATTTGGTTAATCCTTATATTGGTGGATTGATATCAGATCTGAACCATAAAGCACATTCAAATTCAATTTATAACGCTTTTCAGTATGTGGTTTCTGGAGCTGCGGCTTATTCTGGTGGATATGTAAAGACGGCGGCTTGTTTTGTGGCGGGAACGTTGGTAGTAACAGCGAATGGTTTAGCTGCTATTGAAACAATAAAAGCCGGAGATTATGTGCTCTCAACTGATCCTGATACAATGAAAACAGAATATAAGCCTGTTCTTGAAACTTATATCCGTAAAGTTGATAGACTGGTTCATCTTATTATCAGCGGAGAGGAGATAATCACAACTGTTGATCATCCCTTTTATGTGCAAGGCAGAGGTTTTATTGAGGCAGAAAATCTTCTTTTGGGTGACAAGCTTGTCAGTTCAATTGGTGAGGATTTGCTGATTGAAAATTATAACATTGAATTGATAGATGAACTTGTTCCAGTGTATAATTTTCAAGTTGAAGATTTTCATACTTATCATGTTGGAACCAATGGCGTGTTGGTGCATAATGCTAATTATCCTAAAGATCCGGATTTAATCCAGAAATTAAAAGATAATAACATTAAATTCAATGAAAATAAGATTATGAGAATGACGAGAGATGCTGATGGCAAAGTTGTTTGGCTGGAAGAAGGCAACAGTAATGCTGGATATCAACATATTCTTGAAGAACATGCAGGAGATTTTGCGAACAAAGGAAGTAGTCCAGAGCAAATGGATGCTGTAACAAATGGAGAAATAATTGGAATATAGAGAAGACAGATATATTTACTTGAATATAATGGCGAAATAAGAGAAATTGTAGTAACTATAGTAGATAATGGTTTTATAGTAGGTGATAAAATATCAATAAACAATAAAGAACAGTTACCCAAGATTCTAACAACATTAAACGATAAGCTTCATCAAAGTAAGCTGTATAATGAATTCCAAGAAGTGATAGGAATTGTTGCAACTTTTGCCGGCTTGGCATCAAGTACAATGGCTTGTTTTATTATAGATACATATGCACTGGTATTGGTTGGTCTGCTGATTTGATTGAAATTTTCAAAATAAAAATTTTTTGCTAGTATGATGTCTCAATTATAGTTTAAATTATAAGCGAAGGTGGTTTGAGTTATGAATGATATGACAATTTTACATCTTTCTGATTTACATATTGAT
>CAJKFZ010000254.1 GCA_905199285.1 uncultured Ruminococcus sp. | reverse complement strand
GGCATTTCAATCTCTATCTCAGGCGATTGAAAATCTATTTGCAATACAGTCTGCACTATCATATTTTTTACTGATTTAAACTCCTTGTTGTCAACGAGCGATGGAAAATCAACCTTTGCGGACGAATAAACGTCATGCTTCTGCTGTTCCATCTCGCACCAGAGATCGTACATCTTTTTGACCGACTCATTATCCGCAAGCCTCATAAAAATCTCATCAACAGTTTTCTTCACATCAGATTTCAGATAACCATACACTTTTTTGCCTTTTGATTCTGAAAGCTGGGTGTTCAGCTTTGAAACAAGATTCATAAGTTCAGCATCAAAATTATTGTTCTGAGAAATTTTTTCAGCAATACTTCTCATCAACTGTTCTGACTCTTTTTTCAGCAGATTTCGCAAGTCGGTTTGCTGTTCATAAAGATGATGAAGCTCGTCAGCATAAATGTCATTTGCAAAGCCGCTGCGGATTTTTTCAATACCATGATTAGTGAGAAATCCTTCACGTTCATTTGTGGAGTACACGATAATATGCACATGAGGATTGGTTTTCTTATCATGGAAAGCAGCGTACCATTTTAAATTTACTATATTTATTTTTGAGTTCTTGGCTATGTTCGGTATCTGCCTTTTCACAAGCTCTCGCCATGCAGTAAGATTATCATAGCCCATTTTCTGAGCGTCGTCCCTGCGGAGGGAAACAACATGAGTCCAAACATTTCCACCGTGATCAGCAACTTCCTTTGCTGCTTTTTCAAGATTGATTGGATCATCTTTTTCATTAAAAAGTCCATGCGAACCCAACTTCACAGAACCGGGACGGTTAGCAAGATAGCCGACATAATTTCTTCGATTTGTAAGCCGATCCATATTTCTGTCGATGACTTCAGAGATGAGCGCTGAACCGTTTTTGACAGTAGGATTGTTCACATAATCTTCGTACTCAAATAACTCCTTGCTGTCAGGAAAATCGTTGAGCAGAGACAAAATAAGCTCCCGCTGATTTTTTGTAGCAGGAGCGTTCTCGTCAATATTTTTAATTGCTACCGATCCCTCACGGGTAGCAACGTACTTTATATAATTCGCAAGATTTTTCTTTGAGCCGCTTTTCAGATAGCGGCTCGTAACAATAATTTTGGGCATCTACTACTCCTTCTGATACTCCACGGCATCTTCGTAATCAATGATGCCATTGATTTTTCTGACCTCCGTAACGCACATTGCATGAAGGCTTTTCAGCGTTTCTTCATCCACATCGTTCATCGCAGCGGTCATGTGGGACAGCTTTCCAAGTTCAACTGCCACTTTAAAAATCAACCTTGCAAGCCGCTGCTCAGTACCCTTGATCTGCGCCTTGACCGTTTCAGTTATCATCGGCGAAATATAGTCCACGCTTTTTTCTTCGTCAAGGTAACCCACATAAAATTTTATTGCCTTTTCAATGAACTCGCTCTGCGATTTGCAATTGTCATTTTTGTAATGAACCTCCACATCCGTCATCGTTTCGGGATACGCCCACAATGGAAATTTCACTTTATTCTGAAAACTCATTTTACTTTCATCAACTCCTTTAAAAATAACCTATTTACGCTGTTTTCTGCGGTTACAACCCCTAAATTTGAAAAGAGTTGAATTTACAACCCCTTTTCCTAAAACTTCATAAACCTCGCAAAATTGCGGTCGGCTTTGCCGTCCGCTGTGGCTGTGTCGGGGTCACAACCCCGATACTTTAACTAGCAATATATTCTCTCTGTCCATTTTCCCCTCAACCCCTCCTGAATTCTGCTGAATCCACCCGTTTTCAAACTCTGCGACAAACGCCCCGAATTTGCCCTCGAAAGCTCTCAGGGTAAACTTACCCCACCCATGCCATGAAAACGCCACACGGAGCGTTGTGGCGCATAACACGGCGAGTTACTGCTCAGATTGATTTTCACTTTCCGCAGAAGCAGTATTTTTCGGCTTTTTCGGGGGCTTCTTAGCCGCCGTCAGTTCGATAAATTCACGGACGTTGGACGGCACATATTTCTGATATAATTGCTCTGAATACTTTTCAAGTTCTCCTGATAACTTCATATTTTTCTGCCCCAGATACATTTCCAGAGCCGCCAATTTCTCAGCGTCAATGCTTACTGTAACTGACTTTTTCATTTAAAACATCCCCATTTCCGGTTCAAAACTTTTTTCCATATCTTCTTCAAAATCCTCGTCAAGCTGCTGCTCAGGCTGAACAGTCAGCACGGAATAAAGCTCCTGACCTTTGCCGGAGATCGCTCCATAAGAAGTAACTTCGCCATGATTATGGCTCAGAATTCCTTGTCCGAAATCAAACAGATCCATATTTTCAAGCATGGAAATATTAAAATTTGCAGACAGATTCCGAGCAAGATAAGTCCTGCCAAACTCGCTTTGATCGGAAACATTTATGTCAAATTCATACTCGTTAAGATCCCTAATACAATAAAACGCTTCATAAATTTCGTGCTTGTTCTCCGCCTCCATGACTGCCTTCAGCTTGACAAAATCAGTCTTTGACAGCTCCGACAGCTTCTGAGCAAGGTAATTCAATTCATCGATCAATTTCATATCACTGAAATATTCTTCGGTAATCATCGGCAATGACGATTGAAAATCCAGACAAATTCCATTGTAAACTTCAGACAGATCCTCCTTTTCACAGGGCAGCGATATCCACTTTGCCTGTTCTATTTTCTCATCCTCCTGCACGACAAGCAGCCTGAAAAAACAGCTTTTCGGTCTGCCGATTTCAATATTGATATCCGGCGGTTCGTAACCGGAAGTCACGCAGTAATGCCCGTTAATAAAAACACCGCAATCACGCTTCTGCATAAGCTGCCCAACTTTCTCAGGGTCAAGAAGCTGCAAAATCTCATCGGAACAGCCTTCGAGTTCCGGCATCATTTCGTTTTCGATGACCATTTCCCCAAGTTCACGACAGCCGGAACAGGGATAGATCATCACAGAATCCAGCCCGTAAGTCATTTTCAAAATATCCTCAAAATCGCTTTCGGGTTTAGCTTTCAGCAGACTTTTGAACGCTGTCATCTCCGAAGAATTCAGATTCTCAATCCTTTCTGCGAACAGATTCAGGCGATAAATATCTGCCGAAAAATCCCTGCGGCATAGTGCAAACGGAAACTCCATGTTGTCGTGTTCTGAAATTTCAAACCGCACAACAGACTCCTTTTGCTTTAGCTTATCAAGAACATCCTCCATTTCAAAAACCGTCATCGGAAATTTTTCGGATACTGCGTAACCGTTATTTTTTTAATATACTCTCATAGAAATACCTCCTAAAAAAGCGGACTCTTTCGAATCCGCCGCCTACATTTTCTTTTGTTATAACTCTTTTAAATTTGAGTTTTTGCCCATAATCACGTCCATTATCATTCCTGCGCCGTCACGGAATCCTGCCGAGTAATTTTCTTCCGACACGATCATCGACAGCGAATCCTGAATTGAAATCAGTTCCTCAAGCAGTTTCTGCTGCTTCTCGGAAAGCTGTTCGCTCAGCATAGTCTGCACATTTACAGACTCATTCGCCAGCTTTTCATACTGCGAACCTTTCACGAAACAGCCACCGATGGATTTATATTTCCGTTAAACAGTCGTTTTATAAACTCCATTTTTTTCGCCTCCGACAACAATATATCATAATTTTCACCGGAAAGCTATTACCAAACCCGACAAGATTTCGGCTGCAAAATATTACTTTTTCTCAACATATGATATATACGGAATTTGAAGCCAATGCGTCCATTCACGCCCTGCAAGCTGAGTTCTCGTCACGCCTCGGAGCGTGTTCA
>CAJKFZ010000253.1 GCA_905199285.1 uncultured Ruminococcus sp. | reverse complement strand
AATTTCAAACTGATGATCTAGTTTTCTTTTTTAATTACCGCCAATTCTTTTAAAATACATTTGTCGATTCTGCATAAATAAAAACTCTGCCGACAGCAATAAAGCTATCGGCAGTACATATTATTTTATAACTTTATCCACACCTTCGATAGTAAATTCAATTTTTAAACTATCCTTAGGCATATTGATCTCAATGTTAGGAGCTTCAGTGTTGTAAATGTTCACAATTTCAATATAAAGGTTACCGTCACTATCCTCTGTTATAATTGGCTTGTCTATTGCAGTTACATCATCATCACAGAAAACAACTACGTCTGAAATTCTCAAAGCGTTTGTAAACGGAACGTCCGTGCTTATAAACAGCATATTGAGTCCATCTGAATCAGAAGAGAAATCATACCCCGAAACTCCGACAGAGTATCTTCCGTCCTCTTTGATCTCGGCGTCAGTGAACGAAGCTCCGGTATCAATAATATCGTCCTTGCCGTCTCCGTCCTGATCTTCACCCCACTTAATGAGAGTATTGAACCATTCCGTTTTAGCGCCATAATTTGAATCGCCGTAAGCATTTCTGAAAGTATACACTTTGGTCTGAATACCGAAATAAGCATTGATAGCGTTTTGTGATTCAGCCGCTCCGCTGCTTACCGATGTTCCTCTTCCGGCCTGCGGATTCTTTTCACTAACGGCATTAACGATCGCAGAAATTATTTCCGGCTGAGTCTGAGTTGCATCATTTCTGTCGAAAAGACCGAAACCGTATTGTCCATTATAACCGTTATCCCAATACACAGGAGTAATTCCGTTTGCAGCGGCTGTTCCGGCGAGGAAGCCATTGTAGTAAACTCTGTTTTCGGCTATCTGATTAGGGATTCCGGCATTTGCAAGAGTTTTGTCGATACATCCGAATTCACCGATAACTACCGGAACACCTTTATCAACGAACTGAGTTTTCAGCTTATTCATCTGCTCTTCGATGTGATCTTCTTCACCCCAAGTAACCTTATTTCGTGGATTCGCCTTATTTACTTCAACAATTTCCTGTCCCTTATCGCCCCAAAGGAAAGTTTTTTTGCTTTCTTCGCCGCAGTAATCCCACGGATCGTAGCAATGAACTGAAAGAATGATCCTGTTTTCGCCGGAGGTATTATTATCGCTCGGAAGCTCGAATCCGTAGTCGCCGCAGGTATAGTCGATATTAGTATTCCAGCCCGGAACCATAAGCCAGCGGTGTGTATTTTCCGAACCTGTTCCACGAACAGTATCGACAAAAATCTGATTATAAGCGTTGATATTATCGTAATACTCAGGAACCGGATCATGATATTCTCCATCAAATTCCTCATTCATGCTTTCAAAAATAAGGTGTTCATCATAACCGGCAAATTTTTCAGCGATCTGAGTCCAGAGAGCCTTATATTTTTCCTTTATGTAATCCTGATCTTCGCCGTTGCAAAGGAGCCAGCCTCCCGTAACAGTATTATAACCGTCGCCGTGAACATTGATGATAACGTTAAGATTCTGATTATAACAATACTGAACAACTTCTTCCACACGATCGAGCCACGCCTCATCGACCTTATAACCATTGCTGTCGTCAATTTTGCTGAGATACGATACAGGAATTCGCACCGTTTTGAATCCTGCCGCCGCAACAGCGTCGATCATTTCCTGTGAAGCAGCAGGATTTCCCCATACAGTTTCGTTTGGATTTCCGCCGGAATTGGCTTCGAGGGTGTTGCCGTAATTCCAGCCGGCGCCAAGTTCTTCCGCAATGCTGTCGATAGAGATAGTCGGACTTACCTCTTTTGTTTTTTCTGCCGAACCGCTTTCAGAGCTGTCTTTGGACGAACAACCGCTGAATACTGCGACGGACATTGCAGCGCTGCACATAACCGCTGCAATTTTTTTGTAGATACTCATTTGTTTTCCTCCTGATGAAAATTTTTGTACATAATGCCTATAATATAAATTGCACTATCATTATATCACATACTCACAGGAATTTCAAGGGCAATGGCATTTATTTTTATTAAGAGTTACCACGGGGACGCTGTCCCCGTACCCCTGCCAAAGGGGAGTACATCCCCTTTGGAAACCCGGTATTAATCCTCTCAGATACCCTTTATGGGTATCTGAGAGGATTAGGGCAGAATGCCCTAAAGGAAATATACGCTCCTGACATAAAATCAGGGAAACAAAGTCCGCTTGATAAACATAACAAAAAGTAAATGCTTTTGCCGCAAGATTCAATAAGAAACAGATTCTAAAAATTAAAAGCGTGCACAATTATCTATTGCGCACGCATTAGGATTTATTTTCAGTGTTTCACGTGAAACATTCTTGCACACCGACCAGAACATATTTTCCTATTTTTTATCCTTTTGCTTGAAAACCACTGAGGCGATAAGACCGAAAAGGAGCGCAGCGGTGATACCTCCGGCAGCAGCGGTCATGCCTCCGGTAAAAATCCCGATAAAACCGTCCTCTTCAATTGCACGTCTTATGCCCTCTGCCAGAGTGTGACCGAAACCTGTCAGCGGAACGGTAGCTCCTGCTCCTGCAAAATCGACAAGCGGCTTATACAGTCCGACAGCAGAAATAAGAACTCCTGCCACAACATATCCGGTAAGAATTCTTGCCGGAGTCAGCTTAGTGTAATCAATAAGAAGCTGTCCGATACCGCAGATAACTCCGCCTATCAGAAATGCTTTTATAATATCAGCGATCATAATTTTTCCGCCTTTCTAATATGAACAAGATGAGATATTGTTGGTATAGATTCTCCCTGCTGAAGCGACATAGGAGACATCAAAGCTCCTGTTGCAGCAAAAAGGATATTTTTAGTCTGTCCGCTTTCAAGCATCGGGAGGAAATATCCGCAGAGAACGCTTGCGCTGCATCCGCAGCCTGAACCGCCGCAGTGGGTGTCCTGAGTCTCCGCATCAAAAATCATTTCACCGCAATCACGATGCTGAACGGAAATATCCACCCCCTGTTTCAGAAGAAAATCTACAAGGAGCTTGCTGCCGGTAATTCCGAGGTCACCGGTTATAATATAATCGTAATCCGAGGGAACAGTTTTAGTGGCGTCAAGATATCTTTTTATCGTTCCTGCCGCCGCCGGAGCCATAGCACTTCCCATATTATTGATATCGGTAACTCCCATGTCCGTAATTTTTCCGATACATCCGCCGACTATTTCAGCTCCGCCGATATTTTTCGAGAGCAGAACTGCTCCGGAAGCAGTACAAGTCCATTGCGATGTAGGAGTACGCTGTCCACCGTACGAAAGAGGAAAACGGAATTGTCTTTCCGCCGTTGAAAAGTGAGAGGAAGTAACGGCGGCAGCTCTGTTCACAGAACCTCCGTCCACAAGGAGAGAAGCAATAAGAAGTCCCTCAGCCATAGTCGAGCAAGCGCCGTAAATTCCCAGATAGGGGATCTCGAGTTCACGCAGACCGTAAGTTGATCCGATACATTGATTAATGAGATCGCCGGAGCAAATTGCATCGACATCCTCTTTAACAAGTCCTGCTTTTCTTATTGCAAGACTGACTGCTTCAAGCTGAAAACTGCTTTCCGCCTGTTCCCATGTTTGTCTTCCGAAGTGACTGTCCTCAATAACCTCGTCGAAGTATTCGCCAAGAGGACCTTCCCCCTCCTTCTGACCGGCAACAGCGGCAAAGCTTTCTATTTTGGGTGGTTTTTCGAGCTGAAAAATTCCGGCTTCAATATATTTTGCCATAAAATACCTCCATATAACTAATAATGGGTTTCCAAAGGGATAATATCCCTTTGGTCAGGTCAAGGGCAGAAAGCCCTTGTGGGG
>CAJKFZ010000252.1 GCA_905199285.1 uncultured Ruminococcus sp. | reverse complement strand
ATCATAAGTAAGTTACAAACTAACATGAATATATTTAAATCGCTCATTGTATAAACCTCTTCTAAGAGCCTGTTCAGTATCTTTTTTCGCACATCTTTTCGGCAAATTTTGCCGCTTACTGCGTCAAAAATACTTACCATACGTCAGTATGCCTTCGTATTTTTTCCTTGTAATCGACAAAATTATGCACGAAAATCTGCACATAAAAAGATACTGAACAGACTCTAAACAATTTCAGATTATTATATCCACTCGTTATCCTTTAATGCCGTTACAAGCCGACTTGCTTGAGATGTCTGAAAAACATATAATACTTCTCCGTTTACACCTAAAAGAACTTCGCAAACGTTATTTATCTTGCATTCAAGCCGAACTATATCTTTTTTCAGAATGGAGAAAACTCCGGTCTTATTTTTATTAAAAGTGACCATATAAAGCCTGTCCTCACAGATATAGATACTCCCATGAAGCACTCTTCTTCCGGTATAAAAATTGCCATTAGCCTTAAAAATAACAGGAGAACAAATCATACTGTCGGCTTCGGCATATTTTTTATTCATTTTTCTCCCGAAAAGCATAAGACACGGATAAAGAAGAATCGCAAATAAAATTCCCGAAAGAATTATAAGACAGAGATACCAGATGCTCTTATCCTCTATTACAACTACTCCGACGACAAGACCAATAATTATATAAATTGTTCCCGCAAAAGCACCGATAAACTTTTTCATATCAGAACATTGAGTCGTTCAATGTTTATATCTTCCGTACCGGTCATTGAGCAGCCTTTTTCTTTCGCATATTTTATATACTGTATTATCTCGTCCGTTATAAGCTCTCCCGGAGCAAGTATCGGTATTCCCGGAGGATAGCACATTACAAATTCGCTGCATATATATCCTGCTGCTTCATCAAGCGGAAGCGATTTCTTATCGCCGTAAAAGGCTTTTCTCGGAGTTTCAGCAACTATAGGATTGATATACTCATGCGTGAGCAATCCTGTTTCAGATTTGCCGAAACGACGCTTTATTTCCGACATTGCGCTGATAAGACGCTCGATATCCCGATTTCTGTCGCCTACGGAAATATATGCGAGAATATTCCCTATATCTCCGAATTCTATCTGGATGTCGTACTCGTCACGAAGCAGATCATAAACCTCGATTCCGGCAAGTCCTATCGGAAGAGTGAAAACGCTGAGCTTTGAAACGTCAAAATCGTAAACGCTGTCGCCGTTGATAAGCTCTTTTGAATAAGCGTAATATCCTCCTATTGAATTTATCTCGGAACGTGCATATTCAGCCATTTCAACAGTTTTTTCAAAAATCTCACGTCCGCTGAGAGCAAGTCTTTTTCTGGAAATATCAAGGCTTGAAAGCAAAAGATACGATGCGCTTGTTGTCTGAGTAAGATTGACTACCTGACGCATATAGTCGGAATTTATTTTTTCTCCCATAAGCAAAAATGAACTCTGAGTAAGGCTTCCCCCTGATTTATGCATACTGACCGAAGCAATATCTGCTCCAACAGCCATAGCAGTTACGGGAAAATTTTCCCCGAAATAGAAATGCGTTCCATGAGCTTCGTCAACCAGAACCAGCATATTATGCTTGTGAGCAAGCTCAGTTATTTTTCTTAAATCGGAGCAGATTCCGTAATACGTCGGATTATTTACCATTATCGCCTTAGCATCGGGATTTTCTCTGATAGCCTTCTCGACTTGTGAAACCGACATTCCAAGAGCTATTCCAAGCGTATTATTCACATCCGGATCAACATAAACCGGAACTGCATCGCATAGTATAAGAGCGTTTATTGCACTTCGGTGAACGTTTCTCGGCATAATTATCTTATCGCCGCCTTTACAGGCATACATTATCATGCTCTGAACGGCAGATGTCGTTCCCCCAACCATGAAAAAAGCGTTTGTCGCACCGAAAGCTTCTGCCGCAAGAGTTTCCGCATCCTTTATGACTGAAACAGGATGACAAAGATTATCAAGCGGCTTCATTGAATTAACATCAACGCTCATGCATTCCTCGCCAAGAAATTCCGTAAGCTCCATGTTTCCTCTGCCACGCTTATGCCCCGGAACATCGAACGGAACTACACGCATACGGCGAAATCTTCTTAAAGCCTCATAAATAGGCGCATTAATCTGTGAAAGAGCCATTTCCGAACACATTCCTTCCGCTGAAAATTTCAATCATTTCTTTCCTTAAAGCGTTTGTGATATCAAGTCTGCTTCTCGGAGAAAGTTCACGAACATCGGTGTTGAAAAGATAATTCTGAAGCTCGATCTCCTTTATAAGCATTTTTGTATGGAACATATTTGCCTGATAAACATTGATATCAACAGCATCGTATTTATCAAGAATAGCCTCATCAACGTAATTTTGTATCGACGTGATATCATGATCTATAAAAAGCTTTTTGCCGTCAAGATCACGCGTAAATCCTCTTACACGGTAATCCATGGTAATAATATCGGAATCGAAGCTTCCTATCAGGTAATCAAGAGCCGTAAGAGGAGTAATTTTTCCGCAGGTCGCAACGTCTATATCCACACGAAAGGTTGCGATATTAGTATCGGGATGATATTCGGGATAGGTATGAACCGTAACGTGGCTTTTATCAAGATGAGCCACTGTTTCGCTTCCACCGGCAGGTATCATTGTATCGTCAGCAATAAGAAATGTTGCCGAAGCTCCCTGCGGATCGTAGTCCTGACGTGATATGCTTAAAACCTGCGCACCTATCATTTCCGTAAGGTGAGTCATAATATCGGTAATACGCTCAGAATTATAAACCTCGTCAACATAGGCAATATAATCCAGCTGAGCCTTTGGAGTTCTGGCATAGCAAACGTCATATATATTAAAGCTTAATGATTTTGTCAGATTATTAAAGCCGTAAAGCTTCAGCTTATTTTCCATACAACACACCTCAAAAACATAAATTCAATTAAAAACAAAAACGCATACAGACTTATACAGCCTGTATGCGCATGAAATACCAAAAAACTTCATATTGGCTTCAGAGTCTATATAAGCAAGATAACTACCCTTTACTACTCTTATTGACCTTTCACAAGCTGATGAAAACTTATAAAAACTTAATCGACGTTCAAACCAAAAGTTTTCACTATCGAATCAATAAGGCAACAGAAGTTGCCAGCCGAAATTAATTCAGCGGTCGGCACCTGACCCGGCTGTCCGTATGGCCTCGACTCCGCAAACGGAGTGGTCAAAATCTTGCTTTGAAACCGAAGCTTCTTTTGCAATTTATACTATTTTATCATATTAATATTTTTATGTCAATAGATTTCTGAAAAAAATCAGTTATCTTTGCGTTTATTTTTATTAATCGACAAAGCGAATAAGAATATGACTGCCAATGCAGCCGCAGTTATTGAAACGACTATCCCCTCTTTTTTCATTGGAGCTTCATATTCTATCTTAATTTCATGTTCGCCGGATGATATCGGAAAACCAATAAATGCTGTGTTGGTTTTGAAATATTCCGTATCGTTTCCGTCAACAGTTATATTGAATCCCTTATCGTATGGCAACGACATATTGAACCATCCATCAGAAGTCACGTTTATCTTTCCTAAAATCGTATCGCCAAGAGATTCGCTCCTGTTTATTTCAAGAGCATCCTTATTATCCATAGCTGAATCAAGGACAGAAGCGTCCAGCGTAAAAATTCTTATATCCGAGATAGAATAATATCCCTTTGTAAATGTCATATCAAGCCTTTCTATCGGTTCATCAGACGATATTACATATGTAAAATTATAATTTTTATTATTATATTTCCAATTAGGATTA
>CAJKFZ010000251.1 GCA_905199285.1 uncultured Ruminococcus sp. | reverse complement strand
AATGGGCGAAGTATATCTGTAAGCTCCTTCGAGGAGATAGATAGTACCGCCTGCCTTCACGCTCTTTATCGCTGACAGAACATCTGTAGGAGTATTCATGGACTTTCCGTCTCCGCCGCCCTTGGGTGATGCGTAGATAACATCCGGACCTGTAATCGGCTGAGGAGGATTCTGATTCGGAGTTGTTACAGTTGTAACGATAGGAGTTTTACTTGTAGTAGTAGTGGTGGTCGTTGTAGTTGTTGAAGAAGAAGTTGGAGGAACTGAGCTGTCCTCTTTGAATCCGCTTCCGATAGCAACAACGGTCGGCTTATAATTTACAAGAGCAGCCTTGAGTCCATCGTTTACAGCGTAGCTCTCATCGTCAACAGAGTTATCGAATGTCCATTTAAGATCGCCGCCGTCAACACGTCCGGCTTTTGCTGTAACATTTGCAGGAACATCCTCAGCTTTATCAGGAGTATAATTATACATCACGCTTGATGTATCGAAGTTATTATAAGAAGTTCCACCCTGCTTGGATTTTACACTTGAAGGAACTGTATCCTTAGAGTTTGAAACCTCGTAAGCGTCGAAATCAGTTGAATTATCCTTATATGTGGTGTAAGCCTTTGCGCCTGTGATGTAGTTTCCGCAAGCCTTGATAATACCGCCGTCCTCGCCGGAGAAAGTTCCGCCTGTGATGTCATCCGAACCCTGCTTGGAAATAAGCATCGGGTATTTGCAGTTTCTGAAATAGTTATTTTCAACGAAAGCAGACGCACCCATTGTTACGCCAACGCCGTATTTAGCATTTCCGTCAAAGTAGTTGTTGTAGATATGAACGGAACAAGTTCTGATTCTTGGATGACGTGAATCGGAATGATCGTACCAGTTGTGGTGATATGTTATATAGTTTTCAGTGCTTTCGCTCTTCATTCCCTGAAGATTGCACTTTCCATTATCCCAGAAATGATTGTAGGAATGAGTTACATAAGTTGAAGTTTTTGTATCAAGAGCGCCGTCGCCTTTAACCTGATCGGCATCGCTTCCGGCATCACCGTAGAAGAAATCACAGTTGTGAACCCAAACATGATCGTTCTTCTGCTGGAGTCCGCAGTCGTCTCCCTCTTTGCTGTTGCAGTTCATAAATCCGATATTTCTTACTTCAACGTTTGAGCTGTTCTTCATTACAAGTCCAAAGCCGTTGAAAACAGTATCATTTCCGATACCCTCTATAGTAAGACCGGCAGTGACCGTATCAACCATAAGATCTCCGCTTGGCATATCAGCAGGATCTGTAATATTTCCAATAAATCTTACGCAGAGCGGTCTTGATTCCTTGCCCTTTTTATAACCTAAGATGATATTCTGAACTCCTGTAAGTTCGGCAGCTCCCTTGCCTGTTGAATCAATGCTTGCCTTAACGCTGTCTTTGTTTGCGTCTGTAACATAAATAACAACTGCATTTGATTTAAGAGTACCGTCCTCGTTGTAAGCTCCGGAAGAAGTACCGTTCACCCAGCCGAAACCGCTTCTGTCATGAGCATAAGCAGTTGCCTTTGTTTCAGCAGCCTTGGAAGAATCTTCCTTGCCGTTTATTACAGGAACTACCTTCATTGTGTGACTGCCTGCTTTAAGACCAACAGCGTCGGCTCTCATATAGCCTGAATACTGTCTGATGAGCATTGAATCGATCTGAACTCCGTCAACGTAAACGTTATAACCGGATGCTCCTGTAACGGAAGACCATGTGGCGTACATTGCCTCGCCGTAGCCGACAGTCTGAATAAACTTTACGCTGCTTTCTGCTGCGAAAGCTGTAATATAGCCGTTATCAACAAGGATAACATTTGAGCTTCCGAGAGTACCGGCAACGCATGAAACCGAAACAACAGCAGCCGCTGCTATTGAAGCGATTCTTTTTTTCATAGCCATATTTTTCATTAGGTTTCCCTCCATAAATATAATGTATATCGTTCAATTTCTTTATGTCTTTTATTGTTTATATTATACAATAAAAAAATTCATATTTCAATGACATATAATACTCATTAACTGACATTTTGTGCTATTGATATATTCATCTTCACACAATTAGTCAACTTGATCTGATGAAAAGGAAAAAAGGAGCTTTTTAAGCTCCTTTAAATGAATTATTCATTTATATATTCATCCAAAACAACGTCAGTTGTCTCAGTTTTTCCGCTTCTTACATAGGTTATCTCGATAGAATCTCCGGCTTCGTGCTTATTTTTCTCGATATTAAGCTCCTCGGCGGTTTTAACTTCCGTTCCGTCAACAGCAGTTATAACGTCTCCGGAACGCAGACCAGCTTCATCGGCAGCGCTTCCGTCGGTAACCTCTGTGATGTAAACTCCTACAGGAAGGTTATACATCTGCGAAATAGTCTCGTTTACGTCCTGACAGCTTATTCCGAGCTGAGGTTTTCCCGTAACATAGCCGTATTCCATAATGTCGTCGATGATTTTTGATACTTCATTTGAAGGAATTGCAAAGCCGATACCTTCGATAGAAGTCTCAGAGTAGCTTGCGCTCATTTTGGAAGAATTTATACCAATAACCTGTCCGTACTTATTTATAAGAGGACCGCCTGAGTTGCCTGAGTTAATGGCAGCGTCAGTCTGAATAAGGTTCATAGCCTTGTCGTTAATGGTTATCTGACGGTTCATGCCTGAAACGATGCCTCTTGTAACGGTATTCATAAGGTCAAATCCGAGAGGGTTTCCGATAGCTGTAACTGATTCTCCGAGTTTAAGACTGTCGCTGTCACCGAATTCAGCGGCAGTAAGACCTGTCTCGTCAATTTTGAGAACGGCGAGATCGCAGTCACGGTCATAACCGATAACTTCCGCCGCATACCGTTCTTCGCCGTTAAGAACAACAGTAATATCCTTGGAAAGACCGGAATTGTATTCACTGTCGTAAATAACATGAGCATTTGTCACAATATAGCCGTTTTCAGTAATTACAACGCCTGTTCCGGTAGCAGTTGCTTCGGTTGTGGAAGGAGTATTGTTTCCGCCGAAGCCAAATCCATAGTAATAGCTTCCGCCCTGAGACGTAATGGTAAATTTAGACTCGATTCCAACGACAGCAGGAAGAACCTTTTCAACAATTTCCTCGGTAGTAAGCTCCTGACCGTCAGCAGCAGACGGCTTTATAACACTTACATTTTCTGCCGAAACTGACTTCTTATCCTGTTCATCGTTTTTAGCAGAATCTGTTTCGTTTAAATCAGATTCGGAAGATGATGAGCTACCGTTTGAAAACTCTCCGCTTATTCCACGATAAGCAGCGATCGAGCCCCCGGAAACTATAGCCATAGCCATAATAAAAGCAGTTACTTTAAGCCCTGTGTGCTTCTTTTTCTTTTTCGGTGAATTATCTTCGGCGTTCTGTATCTCGATCTTATATGGATCGTATCCGCTGTTCATTTCCTCGCTGTTATTTTCAAGATTATTGTTTGTGTTGTATTCATTCATGATATTCACGTTCCTTTTCATAAGTTTTTCTGAGTTTTTTGTATCTCTCAGATGTTGTTTATATTATAAAACCGCTTTGTGATATAAAGCGGCTTGATTTGTATAACTTATGAAAAGATTTCGTGAATGTTTTTTCACATATCTTTATGTTTTGTGTTGGAATGTGTAAATGCTGTCACATTATTTTCACTTTTTATGGTACAGACCACAAGTTTTTGCGGCTTCGCTCTGCTAACTGCTTTCTTAGACAATGTCGTCAACTTAAGAGATTCTGCTCTCTTACTCTTTTCAAATTATGGTTCAGTTTATGGATATTCCATATTCAATCTGAATTTCCCTTTATTTGTTTTGATGAGTAACC
>CAJKFZ010000250.1 GCA_905199285.1 uncultured Ruminococcus sp. | reverse complement strand
TTTGCCTGCCCCGATTCGTAGGCTATCGCCGTGTCGAACACCGCCACTACAAGTCCGCAGACAAACAGCATCCAAGCAAGGCTCTGGAACAGACCTACAAACGCCTGCACCCAAGACATCGCAAATACATCGCTTGTCGTTTCATTGATAAACTCAAACAAATCTGCGATCGCTCCGTAAATTAAATTGAACACCCACTCAAACATGGCTTCCCATATCCAGTCTCCGATAGCGTCCGTAACATTGCCTATGGTGTTGTCCCACAAAGAGGAAATGCCGTCACCGATCCAGTCGATGGCGTCTCCGATCCAATCAAACATCTTTCTTCACTCCTATCTCTCCTTTGATTTTGTACAGCGAACTCCGTTGTCCGCCCAGAAAATGATAGCGATGAGTTATCTCCAGCAAATCATGCTTTTCAAGTTCCTTGAACGCTCTGTACACCGTTGTTTTCGAGAACTTCAAATCCTCTGCGATATTGCGCACAGCCGGAAAACATTCGCCATTTTCGTCCGCACGGTTAGCCAGATAACAGTACACCGAGACCGCCTTGTGGGACAGTCCCAGATCGTAAATTCTTCTTGGAAATATCAATTTCGTCACCCTTTCGTCCTGATATTATTCTTCTTTTTTGGGAGTTCTTCATCGTCAAATTCCGGCTGAAAAACTTCTTTTTTCTGTGGATATTTAATTGCCACATCACGAATAAGCTCGCCGCAATCCTTGTAAGAAACCGGTCTTGCAGCCTTGTCCGACAGGCGGTATTCTTCCTCAAATTTGATGCCCCATTTGAAGTACAATTTTAGTTTGCTTATCATCGGATGAACTCCCGTTTTCATGACAATAAACTGTCCTTTGGGCATGGATTTCAATTCGTCCACCGTCATTAACGGTCTGCCGATCATCTGCAACGACTGAGTTTTTTCCTTACCATTTGACACAGAACCGCTCAGCACAGTCTGCTCTCCCAAGGACTTTGACAGCACCTCCGCTGATTGAGAATTAGGCGCAAAGCCGCCAAAAACCGTCAGTTGCGTGTTGTCGGTGATGATCTCCATGCCCTGCTTTCCGTAGTTTTTTTCAAGCTGCGCAAAGGACTGAATTATCGCAATTATGCTGATTTTTCGGGAACGTCCTGCCGAGAACATTGCCTCCATACCGTCGATTTTTGGAAAAGATTGCAATAGGTAAGGTTTTGAAATAATCTCCGCCTTTTCCCCCGCTTAGCACTGTACGTGAGCCTTTCGGACTCATACAGCGCCCCATCAATATTACAATTTTGTCAGACTGGTATTGATTTCAAAGTTATCAAAACATTTCTATAGCAGGATTACCTGCCATTTCTCGGAATTTATTTATTTTGTCAAGCTGAGATTTTGTAGGTTTGACTTTGTCAAGATATGCTTGTATTGTTTCAGTTTTTACAGCATGAATCAGCATATGAACGTCCTTATGAACAATAACAAGATTTTTGTATTCGTCCGTACCGCCCTGACTTGTCGGCTTTTTGTGGTGACAATGAATTTCATCAATCCATAGCACATTACCTGTAACGGCGCATTTTCCGAATTGTGCGGCATAAAGTGACACCCTGTTATCCAGATATTCAATGCTCCTATTTGGAATTACCGCTTTTGCAAGCATATGAAGCACCGTCATTACGCTTTCATCAAATTTAAGGCGTTTGTGAATTTCTTCTCTGCCCTCTGCTGTATATTTGCATATCTTTTTCTTTTTGTACATCGGGTTCTTGGTCTGTATATATCCAATCGGACATATCGGTTCTTGACTGAGAAATCTCATCATCTTGCTTTGTCCATAAACATCAGCAATATATTTCCGTCCTATTGAACCGTTCTTTTTCAGCCCTTTAAGTCGGTTATACATTATGCGGCTTATCTGAAACTGCATTTTCATACAATCATGATTTACTACTGTCGCATATCTGTAATAATTGTGAATACCGAACACCATAGAATTATACTGTTTTATCTGCATAATCTGTTCGGTACTGTCTTTGCTGTGCTGTATCAGTTTTACCTGATCAACAAGCTTGTCCGTTTCACGTTTTACCGCTTTATCAGACATATATGACCTTACCACATATTTACCAGCCTTTTTGACTGCTTTAAGTTTAAACCCTAAAAATTCAGAATATCTCTTTTTGAGATTAACAACTTTTGATTTTTCTTCGCTGATTTCAAGTTTGAGACGTCCTTTAAGCCATTTCTTGACAGCAATAAAGATTTTATCAGCGTCGCTGCGTTTACGGCAGAAAATTTTAAAATCATCCGCATATCGCACAATATACATTTCTTTCAAAGTGGTTTTATTCTTGAAGATATTGTAAATATATCCTCTGTCTGCTGTACCATTTCTTTTAATAGGCAATTTAAATTGCTTATGTGTTGGCATTGTTTCCCACTGACTGCTTATCCACCAATCCAATTCATTGAGTACAATATTCGCAAGAAGCGGCGATAAAATGCCGCCCTGTGGTGTACCTTTTGTAGGATATATCATACTGCCGTCGGGCATTACGACAGGTGCTTTCAGCATTTGTTTGATGATGCAGATTAGTTGTTTATCCCGTATTCCCATTGCCCACATCTGACGTATCAGCTTTGAATGATTTACATTGTCGAAAAATCCTTTGATGTCAATATCTACGACAAAATGTAAATTTTGCATTTGTATCATTCTGTAGCATTGCGCCATTGCGTGTTCTGCCGACCTGTTCGGTCTGAAACCGTTGCTTCGCTCGTGAAACTTTGCTTCACATATCGGCTCTAAAACCTGTAAAATACATTGCTGTACAAGTCGGTCAATTATTGTCGGTATTCCCAGTGGTCTGGTTTTGCCGTTAGGCTTGGGAATTTCAACTCGTCTTACAGAGTTTGGCTTGTAATATCTGAATTTTCTTTGTATAATCTCAGTTAATTTTTCAACGGAAAGCCTTTCTATATCCTCAATATTGAGATTATCAGTTCCGCTTGTATGACTGCCTGTATTTCGCTTGATATTTCTGTATGCGAGCCGCATATTTTCTTCACTGGATATTAAATCCATAAGCTTTGTGAAAACTTCACCTTGTTTGCTTTTTGCATACAAATTATCAAAGCATTCCTGCAAATCATAATATTCCAGATGCCTTAGTTTTTTCTGCTTTGTCATAGGCAACTCCACCTTTCAGTTTCGTTTTTCTCGGATAAAATCCTAATCATACTCGAAGCTATGATTTTCAATACCTATAACTATTTTTGTAATATTGACTTGTGGCTGTCCCTCCGTTTTCCATTACAGAAAACATCATCAGTAATGCCACGACTTTGCCCACAATCAAAACAGCTTATTGTTCTTCGTCTGTACCGCAATAATGCGTATTGTAGGCTGCCACGTTCCGATAATCCTATCTTTGCATATACACTTAGGCGCCTACTCTAGTCCTGACAGCTTGGCAGTGCCTATAACACTGCAAGGTATTTCATATAGGAAAATCTTACTTTACCTCACTGTCGCTGTTCTTTGACAGCCAGCACATTTCTATGCAGTCGAGTTATAGACCCGTACATTCGCAGGTTCGTCAGTTGTTCCCAACATTCTCACCATATATATTTTATAGACCCCCGACCTATGGGATACACCGTCCACCTCTGAACAGCTTTCGTATCCGCTTTCGCAGATTTACGGTATCTCTCAGCCGACTTCACCGAGCTTCTGACAAAATCAGTTTCCCAATAATGCCAGTTGGAGTATCAGGGGAGGCGTTTCAGGGCGTTACTCCTTCATTCCACCTCTCGGATTATCAGTTCTCCTAACAAAAGAACTTCTCACGTTCTCTTTTTAGTGCCTGACCTTTTCAGTCAGGAACGTGTCGCACTCCCTAA
>CAJKFZ010000249.1 GCA_905199285.1 uncultured Ruminococcus sp. | reverse complement strand
CTTCAAAGCAACCGTAATATGCTCCGGTGGATTTTCATACAGCATTTTTGCAACCAGAAACATACAATGTCCTGCCGGATAATCGCTCGCTTGAGATGATAAAAAATCCAACTGTTTTTCTGCAAGTTCACGATATTTTTCATTCTCCGTAAGCTGATACAATCTGACAAAATTATATGCCATTACAGAATTTCCGCTTGGAATCGCTCCGTCATAGGTCTCTTTAGGATTCATGAAAAGTTCTGTATTTTCCGATTCAGAAAGATAAAATCCACCGTTTTCATTGTCAAGAAAACGTCGTACTACTTCTTCGCAGAATTTCTCTGCCTTTTCAAGATAACTGCTGTCCAGAGTAGAATTGTACAGTTCAACCAATGCGACAATATAGTACGCATAATCATCCAGGAAACTGTTTTCTGAACGTTTTCCGTCACGCCAGCTTGTGTAAAGCCAATTCTCATCACACAAATTTTCTACAATAAACTTTTGTGCATTTATAGCGGCACTCAGATAGTTTTGATTGTGTGAAACTCTGTAAAGCATGGACAATGCTGCGATCATCATGGAGTTCCATGAAAGCAAGATTTTATCGTCAATATGCAGCTTTGTACGATTTTTCCGATAGCCATATAGTTTCTTCAATTCATCACCAAAATCTGATGTCAGATCATTGCTTTTCAGCAAATTCGGAATGTTCACTCCCTCAAAATTACCGTTTGCTGTAATATCGAAGGTTTCTGTAAATCGCTTGCCCTTTTCCTCACCAAGAATTTGAATGATTTCATCCAGCATAAAGGTGTAATATTTTCCCTCCACACCCTCACTGTCAGCATCCTGCGCACTGTAAAATCCCCCGTCGACAGATGTCATTTCACGAAGAATATATTCCGCCGTTTTTTCTGCCGTATCAAGATAGATCTCGTTGTTTGTAAGATAATAAGCTGCTGAATACGCAATTATCAGAAGTGCATTGTCATAGAGCATTTTTTCAAAATGCGGTGCAAGAAAATATTTGTCCGTGGAGTACCTCGAAAATCCATAACCGATATGATCGAAAATACCGCCTTTACGCATTTGCAAGAGCGTTTTCTCCGCCATTTTCAGAGCGTCAGAATTCTGATTCTGCTTTGCATACAGCGTCAGAAACAACAAGTTATGAGGAGTCGGAAATTTCGGCGATGAACCAAATCCGCCATTTATCTTATCAAAATTTTCTGAAAATATTTGCATTGCCTGCTCAATCAAGTTTTCATCGTCTATATTTTTATTATCTGATTCTGCACTTTTCAGGTGTGCAATGATTTGTTCGGCAGACTGCAAAAGTTCTATGCGGTCATTGTTCCACTGGTTCGCAATTGCAGTAAGCAAATCAGGAAATCCGGGTATTCCATAATGGGATTTCGGTGGAAAATATGTGCCTGCAAAAAATGGCTTTTTATCCCATGTCATAAAAATGCTCATAGGCCAACCGCCGCTGCCAGTGAACGCCTGACATATTGACATATACACGCTGTCAATATCCGGACGCTCCTCACGGTCAACCTTAATGGAAACAAAATATTGATTCAGAATTTCTGCCGTTTTTTCATATTCAAAGCTCTCGTGCGCCATAACGTGACACCAATGACAGGTGCTATATCCGATGCTCAGAAAAATCGGCTTATCTTCTGATTTTGCCTTGTTAAAAGCTTCCTCACACCACGAATACCAGTTCACAGGATTTTCTGCATGCTGTAACAGATATGGACTTGTTGTATTTTTCAACTGATTACTCATTTTCATATCCTCCGATGAAATGCGTTTTTGTTAGTATATCCGTTTTTTATCAGACCATACTAAAAGTATACTTATTTTGGAGGAAGATGAATATGAAAAAGGATTATTTCAAAGGTTGGTATTTCAAGTGCAGTAATGAGAATAAAACCATTGCATTTATCCCAGCCTTTCATCAAAGTAATCATGAAAAAACTGCATCATTGCAGATTATTACAGATGATACAGCTTTCAATATTCCATTTCAATTTTTACAATATCGGGAGAATCCGTTGGCGATAAAAATCGGTGAAAATATTTTCTCTAAAGAGGGCATTCGATTGCAGATTAAAAATAATGATCTCTCTGCAAATGGAGCACTCTGTTTTGACGACCTTACGCCAATTCAGTATGACATTATGGGACCTTTTAAATTCGTTCCACTAATGCAGTGCAGGCACAGCGTTTACAGTATGCGGCACCGAATTGACGGACAAATTATAGTCAATGGACAACAGTATGTTTTCCAAAATGGAATTGGATATATCGAAGGAGACTGCGGCAGTTCTTTCCCAAAAGAATATATCTGGACGCAGTGTCATTTCAATGACGGTTCGCTAATGCTGTCTGTTGCAGATATTCCAATGTTCGGATTTCATTTCACCGGAATAATTGGTGTAATTCTTCTGAATGGAAAAGAACATCGCATCGCTACTTATCTGGGTGCAAAAGTAAAACGGATTGACAAGAATACCGTTACTGTAAAGCAGGGAGATTTTCAGCTGACGGCAAGACTACTCCAGAAAAATTCTCAGCCACTTGCTGCACCAAGTCATGGTTTGATGAATCGAACTATCCATGAAAGCGCTTCCTGCAAGGCGTACTATCGGTTTTCGTACAAAGAAAAAGTTCTGTTTGAATTTGTCGGCGGTAGGGCAAGCTTTGAATTTGAATATGAATGACTGAAATTGCCTGTCTTTTTATAATTAGCCCAAAACGCCTTACTTCTCGAATTTCTTGTAATAAAAATAAACCATTTAACATCAATCATCAAGTATTCTAATAAAATAATTTGTTTCACAAAGAACATAATCAGCAAGTAACGGAAAAATTAGCAATTAGGATTCTGTTCTAGACAATATGACATAGTTCAAGCAAAGAAGCATAATTTTTGAGAACATATCAGCTGAACAGTTATATCGGAAATGCCGATAAGATTTTTGGAAAAAATACTGATTCTGCAACGTTTCTTTAATCGACTGCAATCTAATCACTTATGTCCAATAAATAAAGGTACAATCCGGTAGGATTGTACCTTGAACGAAAGTATTGTTGCAAATTATCCTTTATTATTTTTCCAACAGATTTATGTAGAATGTAAGAAGTTCGACTGTTTTATCAACTCCCAACACGCCACTGTCGACTGTTACATCATAGGTTTTAGCACTGCCCCATTTTTTATCGGAATAATACTGGTAAAATCTCGCACGATCTTTGTCAGTAGATTTCATTGCTTTTACAGCTTCTGCTTCAGAACAGCCCTGACGCTTCATAATTCTATCAATACGATTTTCATCACTAGCTTTGACAAATATGCTTATACATTCATCACTGTCCAGAATACTGTCTGCAGCTCTTCCGATAATAACACAAGGATTTAACGCCATCATCTTGATAATATCAGCTTGTGCTTTCAAAATTGCCGCTTGTAGAGGTCTATAATCATCGTTTGCATACCAGTTACCATAACTGTTCATAGCTAACGAAAATAACAAGCTTTGCGATTTTCTTTCATCGAACTGTTCAAGAATTTCAGGGCTATATCCCTTTTCTTTGACTATGCGCTTAATAATATTCTTATCATGAAATGGTATATGGAGTTTCTTAGCCAGTTTTTCTCCGATTTCACGACCTCCGCTGCCATACTGACGGGCTATTGTAATGACCTTATTTTTCATAATTCATTCTCCTAGTATAATAATGATATAGTCAAAAGACGGTACAGAGATAGACAACCGGACGAAAACAAGGTAAACTAAAGAGGATAGGACAAAAAATGTATTTCTCCTCGGGCGGTTGGTTTTGACCGGCCTATACCTGTTGTTAAGTCAATTAGTCCATCCAATGAAGAATTATGATTAGGCTGGTTGGGAGCCGTCTTGTCGG
>CAJKFZ010000248.1 GCA_905199285.1 uncultured Ruminococcus sp. | reverse complement strand
AACTAATCAACTTCAAGTTTGGGAATATGGAAACGGTAATAATCAATAGTGGATATTGAATTAATGACATTAAAGCCATCTTAACAATTTATTCCAGCCAAATATATTGTATATTTTATAGTTGCAAGACAAAAGTAAACAATCTGTCATTTAAATCAAAATCAGTCGATACATAAAAGCGTATCGGCTGATTTTGTTGTACAGCAATTGTTATTATTTATATAGTTATTTGAAAAAGAGCATGATGATTGTGAATACTGCCTGCAAAATTAAATGAGGCATTAACATGATAAACATGAAAACAAGCACTCCAACAATTAGTATCAATCCTTTTATAAAAATTGCTTCGCATATGACCAGACTTGGATTTTATGCCGTTTCAAAAGATAATTACGTGAAGATTTCGCACAATATACGTGAATATGAAAACTATTGTGTGATGCTGTGTGACAGTGATATGGACGTTGATTTGACGTATGCTGCTACAAAAATAATCCTGACCGACCGTTCCGATCCGAATAGATATATAATTGAAAAGGACGGGATTTTATATATTTCAAAATATCTTGGCGAAGATTGTATATGCGAGATCCTAAAATATCATCTTAAACAAGCAGATAAGGATACGCAAATCAGCAAATGTGTCACAAAAATCTTATTGGAATTAGGCGTTCCGGCTAACTTAAAAGGTTATGAATATCTGAAAGTATCTATAGAACTGGCAGTTAAAAATAGGAACTTATTCAGACAGGAAATTATGAATCTGTATGCGGAAGTTGCTGAGCATTGTCACACCAACATTCGTTGTGTAGAACGTTCCATAAGAACAGTTATTGAATCCATTTATTACAAAAATCCCAAACGCTTTGAAAAGTTTTTTGGTTATCCTATCGGCAAACCGAGAAATTCTGAACTGATATGTCTGATTGCTGAGAAGGTTAGGCTTTTAGTGGAGTGAGATTTATATGAACATATAACGTTTCATAAATACTTCTTATAATCAAAGCAGTGTATTCACAACATACATCAAATTTGACATTTTTATATATTGCATCATAAGCAGTATCATAGTATTATAATGAATAATAAATGTCATTATTTTTTTGAATCTCTTTTTATAATTAGTAGGTCGGTCAAGTGGCTACGCCGTGCCTGAGAAGCCGCTCGGGACTTTGGGATAACACGGTCGGTTCGTCTGTGGACGCAATTACTGATGAGATATGGAACATAATGTTTGAATGGCTGTTTAATCTTATTTATGGAGCAATCGCCGATTGATTCGAGTTTATCAACGAAAGTACAGCAGATGTTTTCAGCCTTGCGTGGGTAAAATCGTTCATAACGTTGTTTCACCACATGGGCTGGATCTTATTTGTGTGCGGAATGATTGTGGCGGTGTTCGACTGCGCAATTGCCTATGAATCGGGGCAAAACAGCATTAAGACGACTTGCCTGAACGTGCTGAAAGGCTTTATGGCGGCAAATTTGGTGACAATTGTTCCGCAGCGATTATACTCGCTTTGCGTTGCTCTTCAAGGAACCTTTTCTTACGAACTGTTAGGCGGTTTTATCGGAGTTACTTCATCATCGGTGGCAGATACGGGACTTTCGGTCATTGTTGCCCTTGCCTCGGATGTTTCGCTGTTCAGTCGTTTTTCATAATTTTATTTGGCTACTGCACGATAAAAGTTGTGTTTGCAAACATAAAACAAGGCGGCATAATGCTGTGTAAGATAGCTGTGGGAAGTCTGTATCTGTTCCGAGTTCCGAGAGGTTACACCGACGGATTTTACTCATGGTGCAAGCAAGTGATAGCGACTTGCCTGACTGCGTTTTTGCAGACCACGATACTCTACCTTGGATTGCTTACCTACACTCAGCACGTTCTGCTGGCGGTGGGAATATGTCTGTCGGCGAACGAAGTACCGAGGATCGCACAGATGTTTGGTCTGGATACAAGCGTTAAAGTCAATATGATGAGTGTAAGCCATACTGTTTCTATGGGAGCTAAGGCGTTAAATATGATTAAGGATAAGCATAGTCAAATATTGGTTTGACAAACAGAATTAATTGTGCTATACTTTGATAAAATCATTCAAAAAAATCGAGTTACTGTAATTAGATTTTATCATTGATCGGAGAGTTTTAAATGCAATTAAAGCGACTTAATAAACAAATACGCGCACATGCTTCTCATTTAGGTGAAAACGCCACAGGTATATCGTACCTTACTATTTATAGATTTACGGATAATATAATAGAAATGCCTCAAGCCGATTTGCCATATATTTATTTTGTGACAGATGGCTCTATGCGGCTTCATACGCCGTCCGGCATAATGGACTATGTGGCAGGTCAATACTCAGTTTCTGCCATAGACACGCCAGATTCGGGACGAGTTCTTACTTTTTCGGAGGAAAGTGATTTTGTTGCACTATCAATAAGATTTTCACTTGATGACGTGATCTCCGTTGTACTGGATATGGATGGTGATCTTGCTGAGCGCATTTTAAGTTCTGATCTTTCGAGTCGACTGCAATCCGGTTCGGATCAACGAATTATAGATGTAATATTAAGATTACTGGATATTGCTGACGAGCCGGAACAGCTTGCTTTTATGGGCAAGCACCTGAAACGTGAGATAATTTTTAATATTCTGTGCGGCTCATGCGGCAAGCAATTTTTGCAAAGTACGATCAACATTCAACAAGCCGGAGAGATTTACGAAATTAACTCATGGATAAAGCAGAATTACAAAGAAAGCTTTACTATAGAAGAACTGGCAGAGCGACGTCATATGAGTGTTTCAAACTTTCATCAGAAATTTAAAAGCGCAGTCGGAATGGGACCTTTGCAATGTCAGAAACGGCTGAGGCTTACTGAGGCAAGAAGATTAATGCTCGATGAGAACGTAAGCGTTACCGATGCTGCAATAGAAGTTGGATATGAGAGCGTATCACAATTCATACGTGATTATCGTAAGATGTTTAATTCATCTCCCAAAGAAGATATACAAAATCTGAAAAAACAATTCAAAGCACAGCCTATATAAAACAGACTGTGCTTTGAATGCTTATATTACATTGTAAGGCTTTCAAATACGGAAACAACATATTCTGCAATCATGCAGTCCTGTTCCTCCGTACCGCCGCCTACTCCGATACCTCCTGCTATTTTTCCGTCTGCGAACAGAGGATAACCTCCTGCGACAAGAGTAATTTTCGGGTCGTTGGTCTGGATCGCCATTAGCGAAGCGCCTTCGGCAGCATAGGCGGCAACATCCTTGGTTTTACACTGTGTGACAGCAGATGTATATGCTTTTCCGGGTACGAGAGTTATACTCAGTACAAGAGCCTCGCCGTATCTTCTGTATGCTCGCGGCAGACCGTTTTCGTCATAAATCGCAAAACTTATATCGATACCGACCTCCTTACTTTTTTCTTTTGCGGCAGCGCATAGTCTGTCGCAAATCTTGTCTGTCAAAATCATGATAGCTACTCCTTTTCTATGGTATTTTACGACGTGTTCCGCATAGGAATTTTTCGTCTGAGATAATTATATCTCAAGTTCAATTATGAAAGCTTGCCTGTTTCTATTAAAAAATTGTCTGTTCCTATTCAAATAGAAGTGTCTGATTGACGTATAGCAATACCTATGATATACTTGAAGGTAATGATAAATAAAAAGGAGTTTGTTAATATGCATAATATCAGCAAGTTTTGTACTTGTCCTAATTTGGAATGTCCGATACATCCTACTAAACATGATAAAGGATGTGCACCTTGTATAGCTAAAAATCTGAAACTTGGCGAAATACCAAATTGTTTTTTTTATAAAATTGATGGGGCAGAATCAAGGCAAGGAGACACTTTTAAAGATTTTGCAGAAGTTGTATTAAAGAACAAATAGACTCAATTCTA
>CAJKFZ010000247.1 GCA_905199285.1 uncultured Ruminococcus sp. | reverse complement strand
ATATAGATGAAGACTACTTTAATTGAGTGAATAATTATGAAACAATATAGGCTTATCGGTAAAGACAGAAAGGAATACCTTTCTGACCTGCCAGGCACACTTGGTGGTCATAGAAAATTAAAGATCTATGGCAGGCTCGATTGTCCATCTGCACTTAGGCATATCGCAAAAGGAAATTATGTTAGGTACAGGGTATTTTTGGCAGATGAGGAAACAGCTGTTGCAGTCGGTTTTAGACCATGTGGGATATGCATGAAAGAAGAATATCTTTTATGGAAGAAGATTAATATTGCTGAAAAGAAGAAATAATCCCTTGCCTTAAAATCCAAAAGATATTTATAATATTGAGCAACAGTCTTTTATTTGACATTAGTAGTGTTTGTTTTTTATTGACTAATTAGAAAATATGGTGTATGATAACCACTATGGTTAAACTTTTAACTTGTATTGTTATTGACTAACTTGGAATTTCAGTGTATAATATATTTAATAGATAATAAGGGGGCATTTAGCTGTGGGAATACTTCTTAATCCGGGAAATACAGATTTTCAGATAGCACTGAACTCAGAGATTTACATTGACAAGAGTGAACTTATTAAGCACACCAATAAGGTCGTAAATACAGAGCAGCGTTTTGTATGCGTAAGTCGACCACGAAGATTCGGTAAGTCAATGGCTGCGAATATGCTCGTTGCTTATTATAGTAGAGGCTGCGACTCAAAGGAAATGTTCAGCAGCTACAAAATTGTTGAGTCTGATTCATTTGAGAAGCATCTGAATAGATATAACGTTATTCATATTAATATGGTTAAATTCCTTTGCGAATCTAAAAACGTTGAAGAGATGATAAGATTTGTCGAGGAAGACATAATAGATGAAATAACTGAAGAATTTCCTGATATAAAAATGCCGAGGCGTGTAACGCTGATAAATGTTCTTGATAAGGCTTTTGCGCAATTTAAGATTCCATTTATAATTATAATCGATGAATGGGATTGTATATTTCGGAAGCATAAGGAAGATAAAGATTCTCAGACTGTTTATCTTGATTTTCTCAGGAATCTTTTAAAAAACCAGAGCTATGTGGCTCTTGCATATATGACAGGAATTCTTCCTATAAAGAAATATGGAGAACATTCAGCAATAAATATGTTTACTGAGATTTCTATGACTGATCCGAGGGAATATTCAGAACTGACTGGTTTTACTGAAAAAGAAGTCCGGGAGCTTTGTGAACGATATAGTATGCCTTATGATGATACTAAGCGTTGGTATGATGGCTACGATTTGAGAGGAGTCTCTATATATAATCCACGTTCGGTCGTAATGTCTATGACAGGCGGATATTTCAATAACTACTGGACTTCAACAGAAACATACGAGGCTTTGAAAGTGCATATCCAAAGAAACTTTGATGGACTAAAAGACAAGGTTACTACAATGATAGCAGGGGAGAGAGTTAGTGTCAATACAGCTAAATTTCAGAATGATATGACCTCACTTAACAGTGCAGATGATGTTCTGACGCTGCTTGTACATTTAGGCTATCTTACGTTTAAAGCTATTAATGAAACAGGCTTCGGTGAAGTTTGGATACCTAACAGCGAGATTCGGCAGGAGTTTATTAACTCTATCGAGGACGGCGGCTGGGAGAATCTTATGAAAGCTATCCGATCTTCGGATAGACTGCTTGAGGCTACTTTAAACGGAGAGGCGGATAAGGTAGCTGAATTGATTGAACAATGCCATAGTGAGAATACATCAGTTCTGCAATACAATGATGAGAACTCCCTTGCCTGTACGATAACAATTGCATATTATTCTGCACGAAATAAGTATATAATGCACAGAGAGCTCGCAACTGGAAAAGGCTTTGCGGATATTACATTTATTCCAATGCGTAATGTTGACGCTCCTGCAATTATTGTTGAACTTAAACACAATAAAACATCAGGAGCCGCTATTGAACAAATCAAGCAAAAAAAATATACAGAAAAGATTGCTCAGTATACAGGCGAGATACTCCTTGTTGGAATTAATTATGATGACAATAAGGGGCATACCTGTGAAATTGAGAGATTTGTAAAGGAGTAAATAATGTTACTCTTGAGAGGTAGCTAATGAATAAAATTATACAGCTACCGTACAGCTACAGAAGCGGAAAATGCTTGCCCAATTACCGTTGCTGATCATGAGAATTAACGATTTTTCGCTTTCTATAACACTCTATGACATACCATAACACATGGAATGCTATTCTCATAACCCGATGAAATGAGGAAAAATCAGAAAAATAAAGTGCATAAACCCACGTAATACGGTCGATTACGTGGGTTGTACTTTTTATTGTGGCTGTTTTGACCCCTTATTGACCCCTTATCTTTGAAAAGAGATAAACATTATGGAGCAGGAAACAGAGTGATTGATGCACTTGAAATTACAGCCTGAAAGATGTATAATGATAAAAAGGTAGGCGATAGAAAATGTATAAACTTGTTCCGAAACGCACAATAAGAAGGATTGAAGATACTGCTGAAAATGAAGAACTCCGTATCATGAAGTTAACACTTGAACTTGCAAAGGAATCAGATGACGAATTGTGGAAAGAACTAGTTATGCTGCATCTTGATGATACGAGAATCCTGAACAGCGAAGACGGAGAAAGAATCAAAAGAAACCTTGATAGGATGCTGAGAGGAATTTAGTGATGTATGATATTGATTATGAAATATACAAGTATATCAATGAGTTGGCAGACCAGTATGTAGAATTTGATGAATTGCTGAAACAGAATCATCTTACTTTTGATGAAGTAAAACAAAAAATAAAGCAGTTCAAAGAACAGTTTTATAGTCTGATTTCAAAGTATTCTATCGGTAGTCAGAATCTTGTTGAAACCTGTTATGACTTGATAGAACGTATGGAACAGCATCCTGATAATCCAGATTTGCAGTATTTGTATTTGTGTATTATGACAGATTTTGGATTACTGAATAAAATAAATACTCATGACCGTACAGAAGAACAGGAAATCAGAAATTATCTTCGTCAGCATGAATTGATACAGGAACTGATGGAATTTTTAGAGTCTCAATCCAAGAGCATCAGGAAGTATCAGAAATTACTGGAATATCTGAAAAAACCGATAAAAATAAAAAATGCAGAATGTGAGGAAGAGTCGGATTTTCTGTATCATTTGACCATACAGCATACTTTTTTGCATGATGGTATAAAAAATAAGGTCTACAAAGATAATCTGAAATCTTTGCTGATAAATATTAACAGCGATGAAAAATTAAAAACCATTAAGCCGTATATCATCTTTGCTGTGCTTGCGAGAAAAACAGGTAGAATGCAGAAAAGGGCGCATTTCATGCCAAATCTGAAAGTGATATTTCAGTATCAGGAGTATAATATTTTAAAAGATAACGGTAAAAACTTCAATCAATATCAGTCTGAATTAGAATTGTACGACCATTTGAGAAGAGCATATCTTGAGGATGCTGATATAGATTTCTGTGATTACTGCTTTGCAAATCTTTCACCGCTGAGCGAATGGTATTACATGAATTGTGAGCCGAACGAAGAGATACCAATGGTTATAGATAGAAAAATCCTGACGATAATGCCGAAATCTTTTCCCGTTATCCTGAGCTATGAAGATTATGAGAGTCTAAGTGAAGATGAATTTAATATGTACAGCGAAGCAGGAGAAAAGCTGAAAGAAAAAATTCTCCGAATGGCGATATACCTCTAAAAACTGAATGTCAAGATGAAACAGTTCCGAAATTTAAAAAATATTTCGGAACTGTTTTGTATTTACTTATCTGAACGTCTGTGGTATTCTGTTTTCAGGAGGTGGAAGTATGCTGATGAATGGCGAGTATCTCGAAACGCTTCAGGATTTAAAAAGATGTTTTTGCA
>CAJKFZ010000246.1 GCA_905199285.1 uncultured Ruminococcus sp. | reverse complement strand
ATGAAAATAATTAATATCGGGATTCCAAAGGGGATGTACTCCCCTTTGGCAGGGGGTCGGGGACAGAGTCCCCGCTTAAGCTGTTGGAATTGGACATGCGAATGCTCAATTTGGAATAAAAAAATGCTGCACGAAATGTGCAGCAGATATAGCATATTATATTCAATCCTCTTCAAAAAGACCTTTGTATTCAGCAACTCTTGCTCTGTCGCCATGACAGTCTATCTCGATTATTTCTTTTTTCAAAAGATAATTTATAGCCGCAAAAAGAATAGTGAAGCTTACGGCATTTACAAGAATACTGAAATAAATTCTGATTCCGATAAGATTTCCGAACATTCCGCCAAGAATGAGTCCTATACAAATTATAACGATAACCTCAAACTTAGTTTTATATGGATCGAAACTTATGAAAGAAAGGCATACGGCTGCTGAAATAACAGCGTGAGCAATAGCAAGAGTAAGCGAATATGGATGATAAAAGCTTCTTACAGCGTAGGAATTAAGCTCGAATATCATTAAAACAGCTTCCATGACTATGTATGCGGAAAATCCGATCTTAAGCCATTTTCTCATGCGGACTGTTATACAGATCAGATAATCCGACAGGGCAAGAAGCAGAAATCCGCTTATTTCAAGAGTATACGCAAGAACTTCGAGAAACTTTACAAGCGCCGGAGAAGCCTGAAAATAAATTTTATAGAAAATGAATGTGACCAGTGCAAAAAGAATGAACAAAACATTTCCGATAAGTCCGAATAAAAGTCCTTTTGAAAGCTTGGCGTGCATGATTCAGACCTCTGATGTAAGAGCTTTAAGCGCTCTTTGTCCGATATCTTCTCTGTAATGAGCGTGTTTGAAGCCGACCTTTTCAACTCCTCTGTAAGCGTTTGCAATAGCAGTTAAAAGAGTGTTTCCGGTTGCGGTAACTCCGATAACTCTTCCGCCGGATGTTACAAGCTTACCGTTTTCATCAAGCTTTGTTCCGGCATGATAAATGAAACAGCCGTCAGTTTGTCCCATTTCGTCGAGGCCTTCCATATCGTATCCCGTAAAGTATTTCTGAGGATATCCCGGACTTGCCATTATAACGCAGGCACAGCTTCCCTTTTTCCATTTGATATCAACCTTATCAAGTTCGTGGTTATAGATAGCTTCAAAAATTTCATAAAGGTCTGCTTCGAGCATTGGCAGAACGACCTGAGTTTCAGGATCGCCGAAACGGCAGTTATATTCGATGACCTTTGGTCCCTTCGGAGTAAGCATAAGTCCGAAATAAAGGCATCCTTCAAAAGTTCTTCCCTCGGCGTTCATAGCGTTGAGAGTAGGGATGAATATTTTGTCCATACACTCCTTAGCAATTTCATCGGTATAATAAGGATTCGGAGAGATAGTTCCCATGCCTCCGGTGTTAAGTCCCATATCGCCGTTGAGGGCACGTTTATGATCCATAGAGGAGATCATCGGAACTATCGTTTTTCCGTCTGTAAAGGAAAGAACTGAAACCTCCGGGCCTGTCAGATATTCTTCAATAACTATTCTTGCCGAGCTTTTTCCGAATTTCTGATCGTCTATCATTTCATGTACAGCCTGTATTGCTTCTTCTTCATTTTCAGCAATGATAACTCCCTTGCCAAGAGCAAGTCCGTCCGCTTTGATAACGGCAGGGTAGCTGTTCTGATCTTTAAGATAAGCGATAGCCTTTTCGCTTTCTGTAAAAACTTCGTAGAAAGCGGTAGGAATATTATATTTCTTCATAAGCTCTTTCGAGAAAACCTTAGAGCCTTCGATAATTGCGGCATTTGCCTTCGGGCCGAAAGTCATGAAGCCTTCTGCCTGAAGTGCGTCAACCATGCCAAGAACGAGCGGATCGTCCGGAGCAACTACAACCATATCAGGCTGGAGCTTTTTTGCAAGAGCGATAACTCCGTCGATATCTGTTGCGGAAACGCTGAAGCACTCTGCGTATTTCGATATACCTCCGTTTCCGGGAGCGCAATAGATCTTATCAACGTGTTTGCTCTCGGCAAGCTTCATAATAATTGCGTGTTCACGGCCGCCGCCGCCGATAACTAAAATATTCTTCATAAAAAATCTCCTAAAAAATAATAATTGCGAAGCACGATTAATAATGGGATTCTTAAGAGGATGTATTCCCCTTAAGCGGAGGGTGAACGAGGGTTACTCCCCACAGTGTGGGGAGATGTCAGCTGGCTGACAGATGGTACGGGCGCCAGTTAGGCGGCAGGGTTCCCTAACAAAGAAGTTTGTCCAGCGAAGCGATGACGAACGAACGGTTCGGCAAAACTGTCGACTATGCACCTTTAGTATATACTTCCCTGCCAAAAAGCCAAAAACTGCTGGAATCAGGGTTTTCCCAGTCGGAGTTCCGTGAAATATCACGGTAATAATCAAAACGGTAGCCAAGACCATATTCAGCTCTATCCTCTTCGCAGTTGCAGCGTATTGATTCTACGGTAAGAAGAGGCTTTATATAACCGTTAGAAACAGCAAATCTTAAGAAATCAATTCTGATAAGCAGAACCCACAGTCCAAGAATTACTGCAATAACTTTTAAAGCTGTGTGTTTTCTGCTCCTTTTTATTTTTCCTCGTTCATAAATCAGTGATGGAAAAGACGGATTCCTGTAAACGCCATAGCAATATTATACTTGTTGCAGGTCTCGATAACATTGTCGTCACGGATAGAACCGCCTGGCTCTGCGATATATTCAACTCCTGATTTCTTTGCTCTTTCAATGTTGTCGCCGAATGGGAAGAATGCGTCCGAACCGAGACAAACTCCGGTATTCTTAGCAAGCCAAGCCTTTTTCTCCTCGGCAGTAAATACTTCCGGCTTAACCTTGAAAATTCTCTGCCATTCGCCCTCACGGAGAACGTCCTCGTATTCGTCGCCCATGTAAACGTCGATAGCGTTGTCACGGTCTGCACGGCGAATGCCGTCTACAAACTGGAGTCCCATAACCTGTGGAGACTGTCTCAGCCACCAGTTATCAGCCTTCTGACCTGCAAGACGTGTGCAGTGAATTCTCGACTGCTGACCTGCGCCGATTCCGATAGCCTGACCGTCCTTAACGTAGCATACGGAATTGGACTGTGTATATTTCAGTGTGATAAGAGAAATGAGAAGATCGTCCTTCTTATCCTCCGGAATGTCCTTGTTTTCTGTAACGATGTTGGAAAGAAGTTCACGGTTGATATCAAGCTCGTTTCTGCCCTGCTCGAAGGAAACTCCGTAAACCTGCTTTGTTTCGATCGGAGCAGGCTTGTAGTTTTCGTCAATCTTGAGGATGCAGTATGTACCCTTTCTTTTTGATTTGAGAATTTCAAGAGCTTCTTCATCGTAATCCGGAGCGATAATTCCGTCGGAAACTTCTCTCTGGATCATTTTTGCTGTGCATACGTCAACCTTATCGGAAAGAGCGATGAAGTCGCCGTAGGATGACATTCTGTCTGCGCCTCTTGCTCTTGCATAAGCGCTTGCAAGGGGAGAAAGCTCGCCGAGATCGTCTACCCAGTAGATTTTTTTGAGATCGTCGGAAAGCGGTCTGCCGATAGCTGCTCCGGCAGGGGAGACGTGCTTGAAAGAAGTTGCCGCACATACTCCTGTTGCTGCTTTAAGCTCCTTAACGAGCTGCCAGCCGTTGAGGGCGTCAAGAAGATTGATATAGCCGGGACGTCCGCAGAGAACCTCGATAGGAAGCTCGCTTCCGTCTGCCATATAAACTCTTGAAGGCTTCTGATTTGGGTTGCATCCATACTTTAACTGCATTTCATTTGACATAATAATGTCCTCCTTAATTATAAAATTTATATTCATATTCTGTATATTCCAATTCCTCTCCGTCGCAGAAGCTTTGCTCCTTTATAAGGCGGTTTTCAGAATTATAGGTGTATTTAATTTC
>CAJKFZ010000245.1 GCA_905199285.1 uncultured Ruminococcus sp. | reverse complement strand
GCGCCTGCTTTATATAAAACTGCTTCTGCAAGAGAGGTTTTTCCGGAGCCATTATGTCCGGCAAAGGCGATATTTTTTACTTTATTGACATCATATTCTTTCATTTGAGATTTCTCCTTGAGATTATTTTATTTACAGATTATAAATTCATGTTATAAATTTCATGCACTGTACACAACAATTATAAAACTTTTTTAAGCAAATTGCAATAGCAATTCGATATTTTCTACACATCACATCACTAAAGGTGTATTCTATTGTGCATTATGTACAACAGGAGTATTCCTTTTAACTTCAAAAGGCTTTATTTTTCCCAAAATCATAAATACAGCGAAATATCCTGCGCCCCATATAAGAGTGAAAATTATCATTTTAAAAACATTTCCGTCAACTGCTCCTGCAACACGCATGATAAGTTCGGAAGCACACATAGTCAGATAAGCATAAAGCACGGGAACAGCTATCAATTTCAGAAAATTGAATTTCATTCCTGTCGTTTTCATAAGCTTTATAAAACGAGAACAATTTCCAAGAACGTTACTTGTGTAATACGACGCTGCTATTCCATAAAAACCGATTTTAGGTACAAAAATAAGTACGATAGCAATACGCACTGTATATTCCGCAAGATAATTCAACGACGAAAAAGCCTGAAGTCCCATTCCTTTTATCATTGCTTCGAGAATGATTTCCATGTAGATAAACGGAACGACCGGAGCTATTACAGTTATCATTTTCCCGGCAGTCTCACCTCCGCCGAGAAGCTCGCCTATGGGATTTCCAAAACGCATCAAGACCGCGGCTGCGAAAATTGAAAACATGAGAGTCCATTCCGTAAGGCGTTCAGTAAGACTTTTTATCCGCACTCTGTCCCCTGCTGCCGATGCTCTTGCCGATTCGCTCACTATTATTCCGGACATTGAACAAAGTACAACTGACGGAAAAAACAATGTCGGAATTACAATAGCTTCAAAGATTCCAAATCGGCTCAGCGCCTCTGAAACCGAATCTCCGTACTGACGCAGGCAAAGCGGAATCAATGCATCGTTTGCACTGCTAAGAGCGGCTGTAAGAATTCCGCCTCCCATTATCGGAAAAGCAAATGCGGCATATTTCTTAAAACCAAGAGAGCCTTTTCCACTGGAATGCTCATGATTTTTAGCAAATGCTGTAAGGAAAAATACAAGCGAAAAAAGGTTTCCAGCTATGATTCCGGCTATCATGATCTCACAGACTATACTTTCAGACGGATTATCAGAAATAAGAGTTACTGCGATTATCACTGCCGATTTAACCGCAAATTCAAGAATATCGCCAAGAGCAGTGATTCCGGCTTTTCTTCCGGCATTGAAATATCCTTTAAAACACGATGCTATCGCTCCGGAAATAAGAGCAACAGGCATAAGACGTATAGAATCTGACATTTCCGCACCGCTGAAAAATCGTCCGCTGATTGGTTCGGCAAGCAAAAAAACTAAAGCAGAAACTGCAACGCTGAGCATTGTACAGAGCTTTATGCCATGCATAAGAATCCTATTCGGATTTCCTCCACTTTTTCCGTGTTCTTCCGAAATAAGACGGCTCATGCACAAAAATGCGTTGCCGTTTGAAATTATTCCCGCAAGATTCAGAAAAGAACCCATCAGCGTAAGAATTCCGATAGCCGAAGCTCCGAGCTGTTTTGTTATAAATACATTGAGCAGCAGCGCTGCCGTGTCAAGAAAGAGCTGCATTGCGGTAAGCATAGCCGTATCACGCATAATTTTACTTCTGAAAAACATATCTTCCTCCCATTATGAACAAGTTCTGATAACTAATTCTATGAAGGAAGTCCAGATTAAATTACAAAAAAACTGCTGCAATTTAAGTGCAGCAGTAATATAGTTATTTTAAAAGTCTTTCAAGCATTACATTTCGGCAGTCTTTTTCAAGCTTGTCGTCAAGAGGCGCAAGTTCAACAGGAACATCCTCTCCTCTGTTAATGCAGTAATTTATCATATAATCCGAAATTTCCGGATTTTTCGCAAGACACGGACCGTGCAGATACGTTGCGATAACGTTTTTTTCAAAATAACCCTCGGCTCCACTTGCACAGCAATTTCCGTTTCCGTAAAGAACTTTTCCAAACGGAGTTTTAACCTCCTGCGTCTGTCCGCCGTGATTTTCAAAACCGACTACTTTCACCGGCTCGCCAGTGATATCGGTCTGGATGACTATATTCCCGATACATCTTTTCTTACGGCTCGTGGGAGCGATCGTATAATAATCAAACAAACCAAGTCCGGCTATTTCATTTCCGTCAGCGTCACGGTAATATTTTCCCATAAGCTGATAACCTCCGCATATCAAAAAAAGGAAAACCCCTTCATTATACGCCTTAAAGATACCTTCTTTGCATTTGAGAAGATCGGCAGAAATATGCTGCTGTTCAAGATCTGCTCCGCCGCCGATATATATGAGATCATAAGACGAAAAATCGGGCATATCTGAATCGACCGAATACTTATCTATCTCACACTTTATTCCTCTCACGGAACTGCGGTAACTCAGAATTTCCATGTTTCCGCTGTCACCGTAAAGATCGAGCATATCCGCATACATATGAAGTATTTTCAATGTTTTCATTCCGATTTACCTCCATGCTTTGAAATATAGCGTTTTAAAGCGCTTCTCGTTGGCTGAACGGCAGTATAGTTTGCGATAACGTATTTTCTTCCCGGAGTTTCTGCCAGACATTCTACAGCTCTGTCAAGCTCCGGACGCACTACTATTTTAGACGCTTCAAAGCCGGAGCATTTGATTCTTACGGCAATATCGTACGCTCTTGTTCCGGACGTAACAACTCTTGTAACTCGTTCAAAAATACTGAAATTTATATCCCATATCCATGAAACATCAAAACCGTCAGCAACATTGTCATTCAATACGAAAAGAAGCTCTTTTTCACCGCTTGTTTCATTCATAACACGAAGAGTCATATTCGCTCCGACAGGATTTTTCGCAAGATTCAGAGTTGTAAACCTGTCGCCGAGCATAAAGTTTTCCATACGTCCGTTGTTGATCGTATAAGTGGAAATAACACTGTTTGTTATCTTCTGATCAATATTATAGAGCTTAGCCGCTGCTGCAACAGCAGTCATATTATAAACGTTATAAATGCTGTTGAGTCTTGGAGCATATTCAAATCCATCCGCAGTGAAAACAGGCTTTTCAAGATCAATTTTTTCCGCAGTTATATATGGTTCGTAATTGCCGAATCCGCATTTTTTACAGGAAAATTTTCCTATATGGGAATATTGATAATACTCGTATTCCAACGATTCGCCGCAGAACGGACAGAAACGGCCTTCAGAAGCCTCAAAAGCCTTGTCAGTTGCAAAAGCGTAAGGCATTGCATGGAAATATTTAACGTTTTTATTTTTGGGATTTGCCCTGCCGAGACGAGCTGTATTCGGGTCGTCACCGTTAAGTATCAGATTTCCCTCAAAAGTTTTGCAGAATCCGTTTATTTTCTGGATAAGCGTTTCCATTTCGCCGTTTCTGTCGAGCTGATCACGGAAGAAATTCAGAACAACCAGCGTATCAAGCTTTAACTGAGAATATACTACAGGAACATGTGATTCATCCGTTTCAAGAATAAGGTAATCGGCTTTGACTCTGCCCTTCATATCGCAGTGACGAAGCAGCAAAGAGCATATTCCAGTATCGAGATTATTTCCCTCTTTATTGATTATGATATTTTTTCCGCTTTGCTCAAAAAGCTGTGCAATGCAGTTTGTAACAGAAGTTTTTCCATTAGTTCCCGTAACAGCGATTATAGGACAATCAACTTTAAACATTGAAACGCATTTATGTCCTGAAAGATGCCACAGGATAATTCCCGGAAGATTTCCGGCATTTCGTTTAAGAAGCCGCAGCATTTTAACAATGATTT
>CAJKFZ010000244.1 GCA_905199285.1 uncultured Ruminococcus sp. | reverse complement strand
CTGTATGTGATTACGATCCGGAAGAAATAAAGAGAAAAATTTCAATCGGAACTTCTCTTGCTTCTTTTAAATATAACGACTACAAAATTAATATTCTTGATACTCCCGGTCTTTTTGATTTTGCTGCCGAAATGATTGAAGGAATCCGTGCTTCTGATACGGTTATGATCACTGTTTCGGCTAAATCAGGCGTAAAGATCGGAGCAAGAAAAGCCTATGACGAGGCTGTTAAACAGGGCAAATCCAAGATGTTCGTAGTTACTAAGATCGATGATAAGGACGCTAATTTCTTCAACGTTCTTACAGAACTGAAAACTGTTTTCGGCCCGACAGTATGTCCTGTAGTTATTCCTGTAATAAGCAACGGTTCGATCGTTGAATTTGTTAATCTCATCGAAATGAAAGCCTATAAATATGACGGCAAGGGAAATGCTGTCGAAACTGAAATGCCAACTGCTGAAATATCCGAGAAATTTGAGTACCGTATCGAGGGACTTGTTGCGGCTGTTTCAGAAGCTGTTGCAGAAACGTCAGACGAGCTTATGGAGAAATTCTTTGAGGGTGAACCCTTTACTCAGAAAGAACTTATCGACGGAATTCACAATGGTATGAATAAAGGAATTATTACTCCTGTTGTCTGCACATCTGCTGCCGATCTTTCAGGAATAGATATGCTCCTTAAAGAGATCGAACTTCTTCTTCCTGCGCCGGATGAAGTATATCCTGCAGAGGCTTATACTCCATCCAAGGACGTTGTAGAGGTTAAATGCGATACGGATGAACCTCTTTCGGCTTACGTTTTCAAAACTATTGCCGACCCGTTTGTCGGAAAAATGTCGATGATAAAAGTGATGTCCGGCAAGCTTTCTTCCAACTGCGATGTTGTTAATTCCTCGACCGGAAATACAGAGAAAATAGGCAAACTTTATTCCGTTTGCGGAAAGAAGCAAACTGAAGTGAACTGCGCTTATGCCGGAGATATCGTTGTTGCCTCGAAAATTTCCGCTAACACCGGAGATACTATTTCCGATGTTTCAAGAATACTTGAATTTGCGGGAATGGATTTCCCGAAGCCGTGCTACTCAATGGCTGTAAAGGCAAAGGCTCAGGGGGATGAAGCCAAAATATCGGCAAGTATTCAGAGACTTCTTGAAGAAGATCCGACTCTCAGTTACGTTCAGGATGAAAATACAAAAGAGCAGATTCTCAGCGGTCTTGGCGAGCAGCATCTCGAAGTTGCAGCGTCAAAGCTCAGCGGAAAATTCGGAGTTTCCGTTAAATTAAGCGTTCCGAAAATTGCATATAAGGAAACCATCCGCCAGAAGGTCAAAGTTGAGGGCAAGCATAAGAAACAGTCGGGCGGTCATGGACAGTATGGTCATGTCTGGATCGAATTCGAGCCTTGCGTAAGTGATACCCTTATCTTTGAAGAGAAAGTTTTCGGCGGAGCTGTTCCTAAAAACTACTTCCCGGCAGTTCAGAAAGGACTCGAAGATTCTGTTAAAAAAGGAGTTCTTGCAGGATGTCCTGTAGTCGGACTTAAAGCAATTCTTGTTGATGGCTCGTATCATCCTGTCGATTCATCTGAAATGGCGTTTAAAACAGCCGCTTCAATTGCCTATAAAGAAGGCTTGAAAAAGGCTGATCCTGTAATGCTTGAACCTATCGGCGAACTTAAAGTTACCGCTCCGGACGAAAACACGGGCGATATTATGGGAGAACTCAATAAACGCAGAGGAAGAGTGCTTGGAATGGAGCCTGTTTCTCACGGCGTTACAATGATTCAGGCAGAAGTTCCTGTGCGTGAAATGCATGATTTTGCAATGTATCTGCGTCAGACAACAAGAGGTCTTGGAAGCTTCACATTTGATTTTATGCGATATGAACAGCTTCCGTCAAATCTGCTTACCGAGGTTATTTCTGCTCTTAATTCTGAGGAATAGAATTCTGTACTAAGGGGTACATTTTATTGTGCCCCTTTTAATTTGGAGGAATAAAAATGAATAGAAGAATATCAGCAATTACTGCAGCTTGTATAGCTGTTGTGTCTGTAACTGCCTGCGGAGATACGTGGCAGGAAAAAGAAAGAAAAATTGACAATCTTGCCGTAGCTGCATATAATAGAATAGACGACGATTTTATCGGAATTATTTCAAATAATCCCGAATATTGTCTTGATGACGAAGCTAAGAAATATCGTCAGAAGCTTATGAAGAATCATGATGTTGATCTTGAATGGTTTATAGTTGCTGATAGGGGAAATATCAAGGTTTATTATTCTAAGGATTGGGAAAGTCCTGCGCATTTGGCAGGAGCGATCGAAGACTCTGAAAGCGTTACTTTGGGCGAAATGTATGATGATAAGCTGAAAATGATTGAAAAATCACGAAAAGAATCTGAACCGGCGAATGCTCAGACGACAACGGCAACGCAAATAATTCCTGAAACAACGACAACTACAGCAAAATCATCTGCTCCGCCACATAAGACGGTAAACGGTCTGAGAAATGTAACGCTCAAAACCGGAGGGGATACATTTACAGTTGCGGCATGGAATCCTGATGATGTTCCGGTGCTTTTACAACAGTGGGAAAAGAATACTGGCTATTCTTGTGAAAATGTTGATTTCATAAATTTTGACTGCGGCGGCGGTGATGCTTCTGAAAGGTATGATCAGCTCTTTGTTTCAGGTGAAGATCTCGATGTATATTTCTGCGAGGCTGATTGGGCATTGAAGTATATCAATGATGATACAAGAACTGCACCGCTTGAAGCACTTGGTTTTAGCGATGCTGATTTTGCCGATGCATATGCTTATACAGTGGAAATAGGAAGAGCGACAAGCGGTAAAAATGCAGGAAAAATAGTTGGAGCTTCATGGCAGGCTGCACCAGGAGCATTTGCTTACAGAACCGATCTTGCTGAGCAATATCTTGGAGTAAAAACTCCTGAGGAAATGCAGGCTAAGATTTGTAATTGGGACGAATTCGTTTCTACGGCTGTGGAGGTTGCATTTCACAGTGAAGAAAAGGTTGCTCTTGCTGATTCAGTCTGGGGATTATGGCAGGCATTTTCCGACAGTAGGACTCAGCCTTGGATAATAAATAACGAAGTTGTATTTGGTGATTCATGCAAGAAGTTTGCGGATTATGCAAAAACACTTTGGGATTTCAGCGGAGTAACTCATAACGATCAATGGTCAGACTCTTGGTTTAAAGCAGGTAAGAAGGGTTCTTGCATGGGATATTTTGTCTCAACATGGGGATTCAGTGAATGGTCATTCTTTGGACAGATTTCCTCTGAATCTTATGGAAAATGGGCTGTCTGCGAAGGACCGTCGCCGTATTTCTGGGGAGGAACATGGATAGTTGTAAATCCTGCAACGGATAATGCTGAAGAGGCGCAGTCGTTTATATATAATGCGACAGTTGATTCTGTTGCTATGAAAGAATTTGCTCTCGGTAAACCTGAGTATGTAAATAATGTTGTGGTAATGGAAGAAATTATTAATAATAAGGAAGTTCTTAACGAATGGATTACGGATGATCTTGGAGGTCAGAATTATTTTGAAGTCCTTGGTAAAAACGTCAAAGCAATTGATTTGAATGGAATTATTACACCATATGACGGCATGATCAAAAGTGCATTTCTTAATGCGGTGTGTAGTATTTACTTACAAGGAGGCTCGTACGATGAGACTATCGAATATGCCATGAAATTTATTTCTATTGATGATTAATGTTAAACGGCTGTTTTGCGCTGTTTTATAGCTGTTTCAGATGGACGAAAAAATTTTTTTGAAAAATTTCAAAAAAAGGGTTGACAAATCAGAATCGTTGTGATATAATATAATAGTCGTCAGGGGAGAGAACAAAAATGAACTTCTCTGGTGAACGGAATGGCAAAAAAAGTGTGGGGGTTTAGCTCAGCTGGGAGAGCATCTGCCTTACAAGCAGAGGGTCACAGGTTCGAGCCCTGTAGG
>CAJKFZ010000243.1 GCA_905199285.1 uncultured Ruminococcus sp. | reverse complement strand
GAGCAGCGGTCTCCAAAACCGCGTGCCGAGGGTTCAAGTCCTTCTGCCCCTGCCATATTGGTGATACTAAATAGCTGTATACCCCTCAAAGCCCGTAGCTACGGGCTTTTTTGGCATTTTAGGGGCGAAAAATTCAAGGTCAAAACCATGGCTGTTTTTTCGGGGTTTTTACAAATGAAAAGGATTTGAACCCTCGACAAAGAAAATTAAGGAAAAATTCAAGGCATATTTAAGAAGAATAATCTTAAATCTGCCTTTTTTAATATTAAAATAGTGCCCAAAGTTTTAAAAGCCGTTTTGTCTAATATCACGAATTGAAGTGATGTTAAACAAAGCGGCTTTTTTGTTTTCTGGCGAAGGTGAATGACAAAAGCAAAAAGGCTGCAAAAATTAGGAGGTATTAATGAAAAAGTTAAAATTTAACAGTACGCTCAATCATAAGCAAAGCGACTACAAAACACGTGAGATCATCGTTGAGAAGGTTATCACGCTTTACGGCAGAAGTTTTTCAGAACTGAAAGATCATCCCTTGCGTGACGATCCATACATCGCTGAAAATCGTGATCTGATGTATATCGACAGCAATGACGTTGCTCATTGTCTGCTTATGGTTGACTATAACAGCGGAGATGGTATTCTGGTTGAGTCTGAGGGTATGTCATATGCTCGAAAATCCCAATTCATACCAAATGTAAGAGCATTGGTTGAAAACAATGAGCTGACAGCTTCTGAGCGTAAACTGCATAACAGCTTGAAAAAAATGGTCGATCACATTGCAGAACTTGCCCATTGTGGTGAAAACAGTTTTGTCTTTGAGGAATTGCTTGAAAAATCCGATTTGGATTTGAAGTCGCTGCTTCGTGATTCTGTGACAGCAATGCTGCAGGAGCGTGAGGATATCCAAATAGCTGAAAGTCACTCAATTGATGTGGATTTTCAGCCGGATATCACAGTGGAAGCCAAGCCTACTCAGGAATTGACGCTTTATTGTCCTCTGCATATTGTCAGAGAATATGACGAATCAGAATATGAGTTTGACGAAGAAGTTTTAGATGAACCGGAGGTGATCCCCTCAAGGTATGCCATAGATTGCGCAAAGGAGATCAACGATTTCATTCAGGATTACTCTGAACAGGAAGAAGAACATCGTGGACTTATGGTGTACTTTGACAGAAATCCTGCCGTCAGCGAAAAGGTTTTCTCAGCTATCCCATCGGTCAAGGAGATAAACGGCGAACTCATGGGAGTGTTTGAATGTCAGATTACAGAGGCATTAACAGACAATGAATTGAGAGATTTGCGTGAATATCTTTCGGGACAAGCAAGTGACGGTTGGGGTGAGTCGGTCGAGCAGCGCCCTATCAAAACGGCTGATTACGGCGAGATTTATGTAAGCTTCTGGAATGACGGCAGTGACTGGTCGCTTCAGACCGCTGAAGAAATGGGTCTTGAGCAGATTGAAGATTTATCGGAAGAACCCGAAATCAACATGACAATGTGAGGAAATGCTTATGTATAACAGAAGAAAAATCGAAAGTATGAAGGAAAGATACCCTAAAGGCACAAGAATATGCCTTGATAACATGGAAAACGATCCCCATCCGATTCCACCGGGTACTAAAGGGACAGTGGAATTCGTTGATGACATGGGCACTGTTTTCTGTAAATTTGATAATGGAAGAAGTTTGGGTATGATCCCCGGCGAGGACAGCTTCCATAAGGTTCAGGAGGAAGTTCAAACCGAGGAAATCTGTGAAGAACTTGCGGAAGAGCCTGAAATAGAAATATCCATGTAATACTTGTAATGAGGCATTTTTTGTGGTATAATGTATAAAACAGAATTCTGAGAGGAAATTGTTCATGAGTAAGAACAGTAAAGTTTGTCCGAATTGCGGCAGAAAAATGAAACAGCAGTTTATAGGATTACAGATGCGGTATAAGCTGGAAACGGGATACCGGATACCGGTTATTTTGAACGTACAAACGATATGATATTCGCTCTGAAACGTGTTAAAGTCGGCAAAAAGGTGAAACAAAGACCCGTTATAAGAGTAAAGGAACAAAAGGGAATCGACTAACCGCCGTTAAATGAGAAATCATTTAGCGGTTTTTTGTTTATCTACGAAACATAGGTTGAATATTGAAGAAGTCTGTGTTAGAATATGATCAAAGGAGATGAAGATCATGAATAATTATGTCACAGGTTCAACGATCAAAACTTTAAGGGAATCAAAAAAGTTGACACAGGCACAGCTTGCCGAAATGATTTCCGTAAGCGATAAGGCAGTTTCACGCTGGGAAACAGGAAAAGGATTTCCTGATGTTTCATTGCTTGAACCTTTATCAAAAGCGCTTGGAATATCTGTTATTGAACTTATTTCAGGCGATCGTATTATTAACAAAAACGTGTCAAGCAATATGAAGCGTTCCAACTTTTATGTTTGTCCTATGTGCGGCAATGTGATTCATTCTATGGGAGAAGCTCTTGTTGGATGCTGTGGAATAACGCTTCCCTGTCTTGAAGCAGAAGAAACGGATAATGAGCATTACATGAATGTTGAATACATTGAGGATGAGTCATATATCACGATTGCTCATGAAATGACCAAACAGCATTATATTTCATTTATCGCTTATGTGACGTCAGATAAAATTGAGATCAAAAAGTTTTATCCTGAAGGAAATGCCGAATCAAGATTTTTTATTCGAGGTGACGGGGAACTTTATTGTTACTGCAATCATCACGGTTTATTTAAGCAGAAGTTTCGCCGTAAATATTAATATTGTCAAAAACGCTTTGAGAAATCAAGGCGTTTTTTTATTATCAAAAAGGAAAGGATTGGTCAAATGATAAGAGTATTCGACGCATTTTCGGGCATCGGAGGATTCCGCTCTGCTTTGGAAAGAGTCGGAGGTTTTGAATTTGCGGCTTGGTGCGAAATTGACAAATTTGCACAAAAAGCCTACCAAGCGCTGTATGACACAGGAGGTGAGCAATTCTATGAAAATATCAGAGATATTGACGCCGGAGAGCTTACAGACTTTGATCTGCTGGTCGGAGGGTTTCCCTGCCAGCCGTTCTCGGTCTGCGGCGCAAGAAAAGGTTTTGCGGATGAGAGAGGCGATCTTTTCTTTGAACTTGCCCGAATTCTTGAAGGTAAAAGACCTCGCTATTTTTTGCTTGAGAACGTACCCGGACTCATGGGGATTGATTCGGGGAGAACTTTCGCCAAAATCATTGAAACGCTTTGCCAATTGGGGTACTGCGTGGAATGGCGTGTGTATAACAGCGCCGATTATCTTCCCCAAGTCAGAAAGAGAGTATATATTGCAGGATGTTTTGGAATTAATTGTTCCGGCAAAATACTGGCTGTCGGAGGAAGCGACCGCCAAAATAGCAGGAAAACTGAGCAGCTAATCGGCGGCAGTCAGGGTTCGAGGGTATATGATCCTAATGGACTTGCCGCCACGCAGTGCAGCGGCAGCGGAGGAATGGGCGGTAAAACAGGTCTGTATTTTATTGACTGCAATCCCGATCCACAAATGACAGATATTGCAAGATGTGTTACGGCACGTCAGAACAGCGGAGTAAGTAACCACAAGGGCGAACATTCCGCTGTTTTTTGCGATCTGAATGAAAATCCACAGATTACGGACGCAGCTCGCTGCCTGCATACGAGAATGGACCAGCGTGACGCTGGATCCATTTCGTTTTCACCCTTTACAGAAACTATTCTTAGCGGCTCGACAGGAGAAAAAATGCGCGATGTTTTATATGATTCACATAAAAATTATAGCGCGAAAGAGTCCTGTCGGGACACCGACCCAAGAGCAATTCTGAATCCGTTTAAAGAGAAAACTTGGCAGAATGGCAGAAGAATAAAAGAACCTAATGAGCCGATGTTTACGCTGACTGTAACTGACAGGCATGGCATAGTTCATCATGGCAGGATAAGACGTTTAATGCCCATAGAAGCATGGCGGCTTC
>CAJKFZ010000242.1 GCA_905199285.1 uncultured Ruminococcus sp. | reverse complement strand
TGTCTTTTTCTTTATTATATCTACATTAATGTATTTACCACATATTTTTGTTTTTCCGGTTATTGTAGATTTACCGGAACCATTAGGACCTGCAAATACAATAATCGTAAGCTTCATTTGCATACACAATTCTCCCATCTGGATATTCATAATATGCTGACTTTGTAGCAATGTCATATTTAGCTATCGGTGCATTTAATTTCTTTCGTTTTTGATTATCATTCTTCATAGAGTTCCTAAATTGGTGTATATTGCAGTTTGGCTTTTAGTAACGCTAACAACTAACCCTGGTTTTGATATTTTATGTTTTCTTTTTAAAGGTACTTCATATATTGCAGTTTCCTTTCTATGTGATATATTTGTTTACAATTGCATAATAGTCATTCTCTTTGTTTTTATTATATCTATCTTCACTCGCTCGTGGATACAATCAAAAATACGTCAGTGCCCTAAAATGTCGTAAATACGGCACTTTTAAGGTGCTGACCTTTTTGCAGTTATTCCGTTATCACGGCTTTCAGCAAGTCAAAATTTCCGGTCAGTAGCACAAACAAATGAAAGGTAAGGCTTTCATTTGTTTGTGCAACCCCCTAAAGATACATTGCACAGTGTCCGTTTGATAGTTTTGCTAAAGAACGCTTATTTTGATACAATGCACCCTTGAAAAGGCTATCATTTTCCTGTGAATAGCAAACGTTTTCTTGTATGCACCCGATAGACTATTGTTTTCTTTTCACATTCCTGCATCAAATGGCGGAGGATACATTTGCCGTAAAATTCGATAAAGCAATTCTGAGATGGATATAATGAATATCGTAAAAAGCCGCTATTTCAAAGTTTTTTTGCAAGTGGCAGACCAATGAGGTCTTATTTTTTTGCCCTGCTGCTGATATTCCGTAAACGGCTGGGTGTAAAAATTTGTTAAATTGTAGAAAAGTCACCGAGTAGTACACCACTCATCGGTTAATGAACAGTATTTCACAGGTATCTTGGTTGGTTCTGGTGATAGATATTTTTGCCAATACACTTAATCTGCTGTATATCCTTCTCGGCTTCACGCAGGTCGAGAATACAGTCGTTTTCCTCTAGTAATCCTTCGGCATAATGCATGAGGAAGCTTTGCATTTCCTCATGGTTCATTGTCATGATTGCACGATATGTATAACGATCAATGATAATATTTTTATTCATATTCCGTATGTTTATATGATACACTAATTATCACTATATACATGCTGATTATGCAACAAAAGAAGCAAAAATGCAATGGCTTTCTCTTCGATTTGGTGTACTATATTCAGAAAATATTACTTGACATTTGCAGAGAAGTATGGTATAATTTAGACTGAAATTAGTCTAAAAGGAGGGCAAAATGGAAAACGGATTGATATATCTGGATACATATGTACTCCAGCAAGATATGAGGATAAGATTACCTAAAAGCATATTATCAAATTTATCTGTAGAAAAAGGAAAAAGCAAGTTTTCTATATATATTGACAGGGCAAATAATCGGCTGATCTTACAGCCTGATGATACAATGGAGGATAATGGTGGCACAAACAAAAAGTAAACCTATCCGTATAGAACGTGTATGGGCGATGCCGAATAAAAATACATTTAAAATTAAACCAATAGAGCAATTGATAGCTGAAACGGTAGACCTTTCGCTCCTCTGGATTGATCCGTTTGCAAATCGAAATAAAATAGCAAGCATAACCAATGACTTGAATACAGAGTACGACACAGATTATCATCTTGATGCTTTAGATTTTCTGAAAATGTTTGATAATGATTCTGTAGATGGTGTGCTTTACGATCCTCCGTATTCGCCTCGCCAAGTTAGCGAATGCTATAATGATGTTGGCTATTCTGTAACATGGGATACAACAAAAGCGTCATTCTGGGGAAATCACAAGCGTGAAATATCTCGCATAGTTAAGATTGGCGGTAGAGTTATAACATTCGGATGGAATAGCGGTGGCATAGGAAATAAGTATGGCTTTGAAATCGAGAGAATTCTTCTTGTTCCACATGGCGGATGGCACAATGATACGATCTGTACTGTTGAAGTAAAAACACATGAGGGTTGCTTTGATAAACCGAAAAAAACGCCATCAAAGTTAGGAGAAAAAACAATGCTTACTGAAAATGACAAGCAACTGATTGCGGCTTTAAGGAAACTCCCGATTGATTATTGGGATTTTCGAGAGGATGACACTAAAGAGTATACGCATGGGCTTCACAATTATCCTGCAATGATGGTTTGCCCGATTAGCAGGAATATCATAAGACTTATGAGAGAAATACAGCCTGTTCATGCTATATTAGATCCTTTTGCCGGCTCTGGAACAGTACTTGTAGAAGGTATGGTTAATGGGATTGAAATTGTATCTGGCAATGACATCAATCCACTAGCTTTACTGTTAAGCAAAGTCAAAACTACGCCTTTAGATAACAAGCTGTTGACAACTGAAGTAAATCAACTGCTCAAAAGAATATCGAATAAAAGAGAGTCTTATTTGTCAGTCCTTGATGGTGTTGATTCTTATTTCACTGATATTCTTCATCTGGATTTAACAGAAAAAAAAGGATGGGGCGATAAAGCACATACATATCTTCGAGATTACTGCGAATCCAATGACATAGATATTCTTATTCCTGAATTCAAAAACATGGGCTATTGGTTTAAACCTCGTGTCATTTTTGAACTCGCTATTATTAAGGCAGAAATCGAACGAATCAAGGATAAAGATATTCGTGATTTTGTTTTCGTTGCAATGAGCGAGACAATCCGCTTTGTTTCAAACCGAAGAAATGGCGAATTTAAGATGTTCAGAATGACTGCGTCAAAAGTGCAAGAGTTTAATCCTGATGTCTATGGTGAATTCTGTAAGATTTTATCTCGCAATGTTTCTAAGATGAAAGACTTCTGTGGCGTGATTGATAATATAAGTATAAAATCAGCAGTATCAGTGTTTAATAATAATGTATGTTTGCTGTCTGATGTTCCTGATGACACATATGATCTTATCATCACCTCTCCACCATACGGAGATAGCCGAACAACAGTCGCATACGGTGAATACAGTCGTCTTTCGCTGCAATGGATCAATTTGTTCGATCTATCCGAGAAGGAAATCATGGGTGTTGATAAATCATTAATGGGTGGAAAAAAATATAGGAACGGTTTTGAATTCACCTTGTGTAGTGAAACTTTACGTGCATCCCTTGATGTTATTAAAGATGCAGATATTGAGCGTGCAGGAGATGTATATAGTTTCTACGCTGACCTTGATGCTGCACTTCAGAGCGTAGCACGAAAGACCAAGTCAGGTGGCTATCAATTCTGGGTTGTTGGCAACAGAACTGTGAAAAACGAACTGCTTCAAACTGATGTTATCATAGCGGAACTGGCACCACAATATGGACTTGTTCCAGTATATACTGTCGATCGCAACATCCCGAATAAAGTGATGCCGTCTCTCAATTCACCAACCAACATTACCGGAGCCAAAGGGTCAACCATGACGATGGAACATATTGTTATTCTCAGAAAAGAGTAAAAAATAGCAGCTTGAGCATTGTCTCAAGCTGCTATTTTTTAGAAAATACTATTAATGTATTGTATTACTTCTTGAAATATAATGATTCCCTTATTAGGTGCTTTTGCTTTTGCAACATAAGCTCTATCAAAGAAACCAAACATTCCGCTTATTTGCGGATTATTTAGCTCATCATACAAATCAGTAGTAACAAAACACATTTTTATTTCCTTTGATGGCGCGTATCCAAGTTTATAACGTGTAGCAGGACACTGAGAATTGCCTTTTTTATGAGAACATTTACAAGTCGCTAAATCACATAGGAGTTTCCACTTGTACGTTTGACCAGCTCGCTCTCTACATGAGGTTTTACATGAAATATTGAGAATGATGACACCGCTTGCCGCCTATACCCGGAAGGTGATCTATCTGGACGACGGCGATCT
>CAJKFZ010000241.1 GCA_905199285.1 uncultured Ruminococcus sp. | reverse complement strand
ATTTACGGTCAGCCACAGCCGATGATGTATGCACAGCCGCAGATCATCGGCTACGACCAGAGCGGTATGCCTGTTTACAGTCAGCCTCAGCCCGTTTACGGAGATATGAACGAGCCTCGCCCAAATCCGCAGAATCCTCAGTTTGCCGGTATGCCTGTTCAGACCAATATGCAGGGAATGCCCAATATGCAGCCTTCGGGCGGGCTTCACGGTATTCCTGTTCCTCCGGTTCAGCCGCCGCCGCAGTTTGATCAACAAAGCCCTCCGCCTGAAAAAAAGCCGGAAAAGCGGGTGGAAGTTTCCGATGATTTCTGGGCATTTTTCGACGGCGGAAAGAAAACCGAGCACGCCGAGCCTGCCGACGATTTCTTTGGTAAGCACGATATGGGAAGCGTTTCTGCAGAAGGACTCGATACGAGCCGTCTGAAAAGGTTTGAACGCAAGAAGAATGATTATATGGGCGATACTCCCCTTGTGGATTCTTCCAAGCTTACAGCCAATACCTCGCCTAATTTCAATAAGCTTTATATGCGTCAGACGGATTCTGTCAATGCTGACGAGCTTCAGGCTAAATCTCAGACCAGAACGGACGATATTATGGGAGTTACTCAAAATGTCGATGCAGACAGACTTAATTCTTACGTCCACATGAAATCACGTATTTCTATGGAAAATACCGCTCAGGCAGACGCAGGTCAGCTTGAAGCATATGTTCACGAGCATAAAGAAGCCGTTATGGCTCAGGCAGACCACGCTGTTGAGGCTCTTCCAAAGAAAAAAACTACATATGTTGACGAGATCGACGCAATAGAGCTTCCCGACCATATGCAGGCAAAAAAGACAGTTAAAGAATCTACTCCAGAAATTCCCGGATTGCCGGAAATATAAAAGAAAGTGAAGGAATGTTAAAATGAAGAAGTTTTTAGAAGAATTCAAAGCTTTTGCCCTTAAAGGCAACGTAATGGATCTTGCTATCGGTGTTATCATTGGCGCTGCCTTTGGAGATATCGTTACAGCTTTTACCGAAGATTTTATAAATCCTATCATAGCTTGTATCGGCGGAGCAGAGGTTGCCGGACGGATCAGACTCGGCGATACCGGACAGGCTCTTAACTGGGGACATTTTATTACGGCTGTTATCAACTTCCTTATCATGGCTTTCTGTATCTTCCTTATGATGAAGGCAGTGAATAAGGTTATGTCTATCGGCAGAAAGAAAGAAGAAGAAAAGCCGGCTGCTCCTCCCGAGCCTACAAAGGAAGAGCTCCTTCTTACCGAAATAAGGGATCTTCTTAAAGAAAATAAATGATTTATACATAGAAAACGTCTGCATATGCGGACGTTTTTTAATATCGGCAGTATTTGATTTGTTATGTTTATCAAGGTGAACGCTGTTCCCGTATCCCATGCCAAAAGGGAGTATATCTTCTTTGAAAATTCTGATCATCCTGAAATTTGCCTTTTTATCCAAAAGAAAAGCGTTAAAGGTTTGCGGATTTGTTGCTTTGCCATAAAAAATGCGGAAATTGGCTGGAAATTTGCAAATGAAGCGGTTATGTGATATAATATTAGCATTAGAATTTATAAAAAAACCTTTTATCAGGAGGTATACATATATGTCAGCAGAAACAATATTAAAGTATAACAGTCCGGCGGAAAATTTTGATTGGGCGCTGCCTGTTGGAAACGGCAGGATAGGCGGAATGATTTTCGGTATACCGGATAATGAGATAATAAAGCTTAACGAGGATTCGGTTTGGTCGGGCGGACCTCGTCACAGAGTCAATCCCGATGCAAAAGAGGGACTTGAAGAAGTCCGCATGCTTCTTAAAGAGGGAAAAATTCCCGAAGCAGAAAAGGTTGCCTTTGAAAAGCTTCAGGGAGTTACTCCGAATATGCGTCATTATATGCCGCTGGGCGACCTTAACATCCGCATGAAGCTTGATGGAAAGGCAAAGGATTACTACCGTGAGCTTGATATCGAGAATGCCGTTGCGGACGTGGGATTCACTGTTAACGGAATGAACATAACACGTTCGGTATTCGTATCAGCTCCGGATAACGTAATGGTGATAAAAGTGGCTGCCGATTCTCCGGCTTCCGTAAGCCTTGAATGCTCGATAGACGGAAGAGACGATTATTACGACGATAACCGTCCGTGCGGTGAAAACATGATAATGTACAACGGCGGAACGGGAAGCAAAAACGGTATCTTTTTTGCAGCAGTTGTCGGGGCGAAAGCGTCCGGAGGAGAGATCCGCACTCTTGGAGGCAGGATCTCGGTAAAAAATGCCGACGAGGTTATGATAGTCCTTTCGGCGAGAACGAGTTTTTACGGAGCAAATTACGAGGAGTCCGCACAGGTCGATGCAGAAATGGCTCTTCAATGCGAATGGGATGAGCTTTATTACCGCCATGTATGCGATTATCAGGAACTTTTCAACCGTGTTGAACTTGAACTCAACGATAACAGTGGAGCTGATGTGGCAAAGCTCAATACCGATGAGAGAATTGCACGTCTTAAAGGGGACGAACTCGACAGCAAGGACTGCGAACGTCTTATCCACGATAACAAGCTTATCGAGCTTTACTTCAATTTCGGACGTTATCTTATGATATCGGCAAGCCGTGCCGGAACTCAGCCTATGAATCTTCAGGGCATATGGAATCAGGATATGTGGCCGGCATGGGGAAGCAAATATACTATAAATATCAATACAGAAATGAACTATTGGCCTGCCGAGAGCTGTAATCTTTCCGAATGTCATCTTCCGCTTTTCGATCTGCTGGAGCGTGTATGCAAAAACGGACGTGTTACGGCAAAGGAAATGTACGGCGTTGAAAAAGGCTTTGTATGTCATCACAATACCGATATATGGGGAGATACGGCTCCGGCAGATCTCTGGATGCCTGCAACGATATGGCCCACGGGCGGAGCATGGCTTGCTCTTCACATTTTCGAGCATTACGAATATACTTTAGATAAGGAATTTCTTGAGGAAAAATATCACATACTTAAAGAAGCGGCAGAATTTTTTGTACGTTACCTTATGGATGACGGTGACGGACATCTTGTAACGTGTCCGTCCGTATCGCCCGAAAATACCTATATGACCGATAAAGGAGTCAAGGGAAGCCTTTGCATTGCTCCGTCAATGGATTCGCAGATAATCACGGTTCTTTTCAGCGACGTCATAAAGGCTTCGGAGATACTCGGAAAGGATAAAACTCTCGCCAAAAAGCTGAAGAGCATGATAAAAAAGCTTCCGCAGCCTGAGATAGGCAAGTATGGACAGATAAAGGAATGGGCAGTCGATTACGATGAGGTCGAAGTCGGACACAGACACGTTTCGCAGCTTTTTGCACTTCATCCGGCAGATCTCATTACTCCCCACAAAACACCTAAGCTTGCTGATGCGGCAAGAGCAACTCTTGTAAGACGGCTTATTCACGGCGGAGGACATACCGGCTGGAGCTGTGCATGGATAACAAATATGTGGGCAAGACTTTATGACGGAAGAATGGTTTATGAAAACCTTAAAAAGCTTATAACTCATTCGACAAGTCCGAATATGCTCGATTCTCATCCGCCTTTCCAGATAGACGGAAATTTCGGCGGAACAGCAGCTATTGCGGAGGCTCTTATGCAGTGCTGTAACGGTGAGATCAATCTTCTTCCGGCGCTTCCGGATGAGTGGAGCAGCGGTCATATAAAGGGACTAAGAGCAAAGGGCGGTTTTGGAGTTGACATAGAATGGCAGGACGGCAAGCTTAAAACAGCGGAAATAACGTCCGATCACGGAGGGGAATGCCGTCTGAGAACAAATTGCGTGGTAAGCATAATCTGTCACGGCGAAAATGTAGGCTCAAGAATAGAGGACGGAGTCATCGTATTCAGTACGAACAAAGGCAGCATTTATACAGTAAAAGCATAATAAAGGGATTCCAAAGGGACTGTACGTCCCTTTGGCAGGGTGCAGGGACAGCGTCCCTGACGGGGTAACG
>CAJKFZ010000240.1 GCA_905199285.1 uncultured Ruminococcus sp. | reverse complement strand
AAGATTGACCTAATATCGGGTTTCCAAAGGGGATGTACTCCCCTTTGGCAGGGGTACGGGGACAGCGTCCCCGCTTAAGTTGACATCATTGACTGAATAACCCTTTATGCCTGATATTTCGGCTCGCAGGTTAAATTGATTCCAAGTCTCTTGAAAATTCTCTCGTCAACAGGCGAAAGAATTACCGTTGAATGAACCTCGCATCCTCTGAGTTTTGAGATCTGCTCCATAGCCTTTTTAGCGTTTTCGTCCGTATTGGCGCAGATAGAAAGAGCAAGCAGAGTCTCGTCGGTATGTATTCTCGGATTATTGTTGCCGAGGTGCTGAACCTTCAGATTCTGAATTGGCTCGATAACATGGGGCGACATAAGCAGTACTTCATCTTCAATTCCGCCGAAATATTTAAGAGCGTTCAGAAGAAGCGCAGAAACTGCTCCAAGAAGATTAGAGGTTCTTCCCGTGAGTATAGTTCCGTCCGGAAGCTCCATTGCAGCAGCCGGAGCGCCTGTTTCCTCTTCTCTTGCAAGAGCCGCAGCAACGACCTTTCTATCATCAGCAGTAACGCCTGCCTGCTTCATGAAAAGCTCCAGCTTCATGACCTCATCTTCGGAAATAAGTCCCTTTCTGTTATCACACATTGCCGTATAATAGCGGCGGATTATCTCGTCCTTTGCCGCTTTGCAGACAACTTCATCGTCCACGATACAATTTCCAGCCATATTAACTCCCATATCCGTAGGCGATTTATAAGGCGATTCGCCGAGTATCTTCTCGAACATCGCATTAAGTACAGGGAATATCTCAACATCACGGTTATAGTTGACCGTAGTTTTTCCGTATGCTTCAAGGTGGAAAGGATCTATCATATTAACATCGTTCAGATCGGAAGTAGCCGCCTCGTAAGCGATATTAACAGGATGGCGAAGAGGAAGATTCCAGATAGGGAAAGTTTCAAATTTCGCATAGCCGGCATTTACGCCTCTTTTATGCTCATGGTAGAGCTGAGAAAGACAAGTCGCCATTTTACCGCTTCCAGGTCCTGGAGCAGTGATAACCACGAGTCTGCGTGAAGTTTCAATATAGTCATTTTTTCCGTATCCGTCATCACTTATAATAAGCTTAAGATTCGAGGGATATCCTTTGATATTGTAATGGTGGTACACCTTGATTCCAAGAGCTTCAAGTCTGCGCTGAAAAGCGATCGTCTGCGGCTGTTCTTCATACTGAGTCAGAACAACGCTGCTTACATAAAGTCCGATCTTAGTGAAAACATTGAAAAGACGTATAACATCAACATCATATGTTATGCCAAGATCGCCTCTTACTTTATTCTTTTCAATAGCTCCGGAATTGATAACGATAACGATCTCGGCTTCGTCTTTCAGCTGAAGAAGCATCTGAAGCTTGCTGTCCGGCTTGAAACCGGGAAGAACTCTTGATGCGTGATAATCATCGAAAAGCTTTCCACCGAATTCGAGATAAAGCTTATCGCCGAACTGAGCAATACGCTGTCTGATATGCTCCGACTGCATTTTAAGATATTTTTCATTATCAAAACCCATTTTACATTCCATATTCATAAATATAAACCTCCTGCTGCTCACTTATATACTAAACTCTATTTAATTATATACCAGAAATGCTGAAATTGCAAGAGAAAAATTATTTATTGCATAAATTTGACGAAAAACAATGAGTATATGTGAACTCGCTCCAATTTATCAAGGTTTTTTGTGTAATATTTCGTTAAATCATGTCATTGAAAAAAAAGAACGGCGGTGATATAATTAGAATGGTATAAATTAAATATGATATAAGTCAGAAAGGAAAATTATTTAATGAATAAAAAAATAATGGCATTTACTGCCGCTTTCACAATGCTCGCTTCATGCGCAGGATGCAGCAGCAAAAAGGATTCATCGTCAAATGCTCCCGCACCAACGTCTCAGACCGAAGATACAACAACTCAGCCGGACACGACTGATGCTAAAACAACAACCGCTGAACCTACTACAGAAGAAGTCACAGAACATATAAGTCCTATTGAAACTCTTTCGTCCACACTCGGCTCTCAGGTAACAGTCAACAAGACCATCCAGCGTACTGAAGGAAGAAATACCGTTCAGCTCCCTCTTGCCGATTTTATTGAAGAAGGCGACGTTATTTCATCGTTCACGTTCGTTGTCTACTCCGCCGACGGCTCTGATATAGGAGAATTCAAAGGCGGCTGCGGTATTTCTGTTACAAATGAATGCTCCTCCGCAACGGACGAAGGCTGGTATCAGTCGGCAGATTTTTCTGCGGCAACTCAGGGTACTTACGGCGAGATAAAATGGGATGTTCCTGCGGATGTAAGCCAATATATCTCAGCCGGAGGAGATGTGCTTTTCGGCTACTGGTGGGGAAACGCTGAAAGCATCCGCATTGACGGCGTTATCTGCACATACACAAGAACAAGAGAAATTCCAGTTGACGGAACTGTCTCACAGAATGTCGGAAAAAGCTGTAGTTACGAAACAAATTCAAATACCATAAACATCCCGACCGCTGATTTTCTTCCGGAAAGAGCAGTTCCCGAAGCTGTGACATATAACATCAGCACATCCGGTCCTTTCGGCAAATTTACAGGAGCTTTCGGCTACAATTCGTCATCCGGCTATTATCAGTCCGGCGATGTTTCAGTCTTTACAGACAGCTCCTCACTTTCGCTCACATGGTTCGTTCCGGCTCAGTCAAAGAATTATGTTTCCGATGATGGCGAACTTGTTCTCGGTTACTGGTGGAGCGAACAGCCGAATGTAACTCTTGATTCAGTTACCGTTAAATACAGCCTCGGAGGAGGAAACGCTTCAATGCCGACCGATAAAGATGTCTCCAAACCTACCACTCCAACTGTAAGCACAGGCGATTTCCGCAGCGCCGATGAAATCGTAAGCGAAATTAATGTCGGCTGGAATCTCGGAAATACTCTCGACAGCTATAATACATCAAAAACAGGTCTTGCTACCGAAACAGGCTGGGGCAATCCTAAAACGACTAAAGAGATGATCCAATCGGTAAAAAATGCCGGCTTCAACGCAATAAGAATCCCGATAACATGGGGAGAGCATATGAACGGAGATACCATTGATCCAGAATGGCTCGAACGTGCGGCTGAAATCGTTGATTACGCCTATAATGAGGGAATGTTCGTTATCATAAATATGCACCACGATGACGCTATCTGGTTTGAACCTGACGATTCTGAATACTCCGCTGACAGCGCTAAGCTTAAAGCTATATGGGGACAAATCGCTGCTCGCTTTGCAGATTACGGCGATAGACTTCTCTTTGAGGGTATGAATGAGCCGAGAACTATCGGCAGTACAGACGAATGGATGGGAGGTACAGCTGCTGAACGAGCAGTTATCAACAAGTATGAACAGGATTTTGTTGATACCGTCAGAAAAAGCGGAGGAAACAACGCTGAACGTTCGCTTATCATAACATCCTACGCTGCATCCGCAGAAACTTCTGCGATCAACGATGTTGTAGTTCCTAACAACGGAAATATAATTGTTTCTATTCACTATTATGCTCCGTGGCAGTTCTCTGACGGCACATCAACAGTTTTTGATGAGGCAGGAAAGTCAGAACTGGACGCAAAATTTTCTGAACTCAAGAAAAAGTTCGCAGATAAGGGAACTCCTGTAATCATCGGAGAATTCGGATGCGTTAATGCAGCTCCGGAAAATATTCGTACAGATTACTACAATTATTACATTAAATCGGCAATGTCACAGGGAATCAAATGCTTCATCTGGGATAACGGAATTTCAACCGGAGATCAAAGCTTCGGAATTTTCAATAGAAGTTCGCTTAGCTGGAACGAGGCTATTCTCAAAGCTATAATCGATGCCACAAAATAAATCAAAAAATTAAGGGAGCTTTTTACAGCTCCCTTTTTGTATCAAACTTCAAGATAGTTAAGCAGTTCACTCTGCATAAGGCTTGAATAGGAAAGATACCACTTTCCGTTTTTTTCAAGAAATGCACTGGAATTACCCGTGAAGGACTCCCCATTCGAT
>CAJKFZ010000239.1 GCA_905199285.1 uncultured Ruminococcus sp. | reverse complement strand
GCAATTATGGACTACATTTTTAACGCTGTGAAGTTTTTTGTGACTTCGCAGCAAATTTATTCATGGAGGAAACCAGCGTGACGCTGGACCCATATCGCACATTTCATATCATAGAAACGATAAAAAATGCTTGCGATGAAAATAATATTTTTGGAGGATAGTTATATATGGCAAAGAAGAAAAACAGCGTTCAGAGTCTTATCGGCTTTGAACGTTTTACTCGTTTCGGAGTGAAAACCGACAAGGCTGAGATAGCTTTTTTCAGCGTAGAACCGACCAATATTTCCGTGCTGTCGGCGGCAAATATCGATACGAAGATCCGCTATCTGATGACTCTTTTAAGCACCGTTCCAGACCTTGAGATCATCGCTCTGGACTCCTGCGAGTGTTTCGACAGCAACAAAATTTATGTAAAAGAAAGGCTTGAAACCGAGGAAAATGAATCGGTCAGAAAGCTGTTACAAGCTGACCATTCTTTCCTCGATGAGATTCAGGCGGAGATGTCTTCGGCTCGCCAATTTATGTTTGCAATACGCTTCAGACGTGAAAAGGATGAGCAGATATTCAACACCATAAACCGTGTGGATAAAGCAATCACAGAGCATGGATTTGCGGCAAGAAGAATGACAAAACCTGAGATAAAAAGAATGCTTGCGCTGTACTTCGGCACAAGTATTTCAGGCGAGGAAATTTCTGATATCGAGGGCGAAGAATATATGGAGCCAGCGTGACGCTGGACCCATTTCGCACATTAAAAACTGTCATAATGATAATAAAATCTTGCGATGAAAATAAACGGAGGTTTAAACAAATGGTATTTAAAAGAAAGAAAAAGGAACTGTCTGCAGCACAAATTGAAGCTGTGGAAACAAAGGATTTTTTTGATAGGATCGTGCCGGGAATGATCAGGTTTTATACCGATCACTACATCTGCGGCAACTTTTATAAGTCCTGCTGGGCGGTGACGGAATACCCTCCCAACACAGAGGAAACCGCTATTCTCGCTCACCTTGCCGACAGAAACGGCGTGACTTTACGCATCTACAACCGCCTTGTGACGAGCATGGAGCAAAGAAAAATAGTTCAGCAGGCAATGAGAAAAAATCACATGATGACCACCACAAACGATGTTAACGAGAGCATTAAGGCTCAGGATAATATCAACGATGTTGTGGAACTGCTGTCGGAGCTTCGCAGAAACAAAGAAAATTTGCTTCACACGGCTGTTTTTATAGAGCTGAAAGCGGCTTCCGAGGACAAATTAAAAGATCTGCAAGCCGACATAAGCATGGAATTAACACGTTCCAAAATCAGCGTTGACAGGCTTCTGCTCCGCCAAAAGGAAGGATTTTTGTCTGTGCTTCCTACCGGAAATAATATGTTCGGAAGTCAGTTTGAACGTGTTCTTCCTGCAAGTTCCGTGGCGAATATGTACCCTTTAAATTACTCTGGCAAGACCGATAAAAACGGCTTTTATCTCGGTCGTGACAAGTATGGCAGCAACGTTCTTGTGGACTTCGACAGGCGTACCGAGGACAAGACCAACAGCAATATTTTGATACTCGGAAACAGCGGTCAGGGCAAGTCGCACCTGATGAAGCTGCTGCTTTGCAATCAGCGTGAAGCGGGAAAATCGCTCCTCTGTCTCGATCCCGAATCAGAGTATCATGATCTCTGTTACAACCTCGGCGGCACCTACATTGACATGATGTCGGGAGAATTTATGATAAATCCTCTTGAACCAAAGGCTTGGTCTTCAAATGATGATCGGTGTGACGCCGATTCTCCGGAAACGTTCAGAAAGGTCACAAGATTGAGTCAGCACATCAGCTATTTAAAGGATTTTTTCAGAGCCTACAAGGACTTCAGCGATGCTGAGATCGATACCATAGAGATCATGCTGATGAAGCTGTACGCAAGATTTGATATCGATGATTCCACCGATTTTGACGATTTGAAATCGGAAAAATATCCGATAATGAGTGATCTTTACGAGCTGATTGAAAAAGAATTTTTGTCCTTTGACAGCAGCAAAAAGCATCTGTATACAGAGGAAATTCTGCAAAATATCTGTCTTGGCTTGCACTCCATGTGCATGGGAGCGGAGTCAAAATATTTCAATGGACGCACCAATATCAGGGACGGAGAGTTTATCTGTTTCGGTGTGAAAGGTCTTATGGACACAAACAAGCGACTCACAGATACGCTGTTGTTTAACATTTTAAGCTATATGAGCAACCAGCTTCTGGGCAGAGGAAATACTGTCGCAGCGGTCGATGAATTATACCTCTTTTTAACAAATATGACAGCTATCGAATACATCCGAAACGGCATGAAGCGTGTGCGTAAAAAGGAATCTTCATTTATATTGGCTTCGCAAAATCTTGAGGACTTCCTTTTGCCCGAAATAAAGGAGTTTACCAAGCCGCTGTTCAGTATTCCGAGCCACCATTTTCTGTTCAATCCCGGCAACATCTCTCCGACAGACTTCATGGATACCCTACAGGTTGAGCAGTCGGAATACGATCTGATAAAGTATCCGGAGCGAGGAACTTGTCTGTACCGATGCGGAAACGAAAGGTATCTTTTACAGGTTAATGCTCCCGATTACAAGGTTAAATTGTTCGGAAAGGCAGGAGGTAGGTAAAATGTCGGCAGCGGTTGCGGCGGCTCTGAAGAAAATAGCCGCATTTATTCTAAGCGACAAGGAACTTCGGGGCAAGCTTTTTTTGATAATCGGGAGCATTATCTGCGGTCTTCTTGGACTGCTCTGTCTTCCGGTTGTGGCTATAGTAAGCCTCGGAAATATGGAAATAGAGCCTCCCGAAATAGACAAAAGTATGTTTAACGAAGCGGCTTTTATACAAAATCTGAGCAGCGATCAGCAGGCGCAGCTTGCGAATTTACAGAATCAGGGACAGGCAATAGAGTCGGCGATGACAGGCGTTGAATGTAAAGATCAGACCATCAAAGCGCAGCTCATATACCTGTCTTTTTTTGATAATGTGCAGAATTTCAATGCGGAATCCTACGCAAAATTATTTGCTGTTTCGCCGGACGATAAGGCTCTGATCGATGCAATAAATTCCGCTTACAGCCTTGAAATAAATTATGAGGACTTCATTAAGACATATACTTTTGTGATGAATACCACGATAAATCAGTATATGTTTTCAGATTCCAAAAGCAAAAATGCCGCCGATCTTGCGGCTTGGGCGGAGAATGCCTACCTCTCCGGCTGGGGTTACAAGGACGGTTCTTTTGGCGACAGGGATGAGTCAGACCGAATCAGATATGCTGACAGCGCAGGCTTGATATTGGGATATCTCAGGTACGATCCGGAGCAGAAATCCTTTGCAAATGAGCCAAGCAGTCTGCACTTTACCTCCAAAGGCGGTCTTGACAAAATGCCCGATGAGGCAGGAAATATACTGTCTGACGGCACGAATTTTGGTGTGTATATAGGCAACGGTGAAGTCGTTTTTGCATCAAAAGAATTAGGCTGTGTTACCAAAGATACTGTCAGCAATGGCGCATGGAATGCGTGGAGTTCCATCAGCGGATCGGCGTACAATACGAACATTTCCTTTGAGGAGTATGACGAAAAGAAAAAGAATAATCTGGGACTGGTGCAGTGGGCAATTCAGGCTCACGAAAACGGCTGGGGATATATTTACGGCACTTACGGCAACGTCTTGACGGAGGGTTTGCTTCAGGACAGAGCCGCTGTTTTCGGCTGTGAAGTCACGGATTACATGGATTTCATTCGTCAGAATTGGATGGGAAAACGCTGCGCCGATTGCGTAGGCTTGATCAAGGGTTACGGCTGGTACGACAGCGCAAGCGGCGAGATCAGGGTTGGAACTAACGGCATGATGGATGTTGGAGCAAATGGAATGTTCGCAAATGCGACTGTCAAAGGCACGATAGATACGATCCCGGAAGTTCCCGGACTTGCTGTGTGGGTAGACGGTCACATCGGAATTTATATCGGCAACGGCGAGGTCATTGAAGCTATGAACACGCTCCGAGGCGTGACGAGAACTCAGCTTGCAGGGCGTGAATGGACGCA
>CAJKFZ010000238.1 GCA_905199285.1 uncultured Ruminococcus sp. | reverse complement strand
TTTTAACACCGATCATGACCCTAAACAAAAAAAAAGCTTTGTAATAGAAATACTCGGAGCAAATATAAATATTTATTATATGATGATAATACTCGTTTTTGTAATTCTCATGGCAGATTTCTCAAACAAAACGGTCAAAAATACTATAACGTCAGCATACAGCAAGAAAAAATATTTTATCTCAAAGATTTCGATGATTTATATTTCAGCGATAATTTTCATAACTCTGGCGAATTTATTTGCATATACACTGAATTTTATAATCAACGGAAAAGAGTACACCGAACCGATAAAAAATACTCTGTCAGTAACAGTATACCAGCTTCCGATGCTTCTTGGAATAGTAAGTCTGCTCATATTTTTCGGATTTTTATTTAAAAGATCCGCATTGTTTAATGCTGCCGCCATATCGTTCATTATGCTTTTTCAGATAATTATGGCTACGCTGTCTTCGTTGACAGAATCGGAAGCGTTATCTGAATTTATGTCGAAATACGAGCTTCAATCAGCCTTGAAAATGCTTTCAACTCTTCCTGATACAAAATATATTCTCACCTGTACATCTATAGGTTTTGTGGAAATTATTATTTTCTCAGTTCTGGGGTATGCTGTTTTCAAGAAGTCGGAAATAAAGTAAGCATTTTATAGAAAGGAACACGTTTATGATAGTAATAGCAATAATTTTATGTATAATAATAGTCATAACGCTGTTCTTTCTTATTATAAAAGGGCGAGAAGCGAAGAGCCTTGCAGAGCAGATAAAACGAATAAGGTCGGATAGTACAAACGAACTTGTCCATTCTGAATACGGCATGATCTCCGCCGGACTTATCAACGAGATAAACGCTCTGCTTAAAGAAATGCGGTGCTGTGAAGCAGACTATCAGCGGAGAAAACACGATCTTGAACAGATGACAACGAATATTTCGCACGATTTGAGGACTCCGTTGACTTCCGCAATGGGATATCTCGGACTTCTTAAAAACAGTTCCGTTTCCGAAGAAGAAAAAGAGAAAGAGCTTGAAATAATTGAAAAGCGCCTGATACGTCTTGAAGAGCTTCTTAATTCATTTTTCGAGTTTTCAAAAGTCATATCCGAGGGAAAAGCTCCGGAACTAAGCGAGATCAATCTTATTGCCGTTCTTGAAGAGTCTATCGTGCATTATTACGACGATTACTGCAATCAGAACCGTGTTATCGAATTTGAATACAATGTGAATAAAATCATATTGAATTCAAATCATAATATGCTTGTAAGAATATTTGACAATCTGATAAACAATACTCTGAAACATGGTTTGGGAAATCTTAATATAAGCGTTGTTACGACCGGAAACGGCGGTGTTGAGATCAATTTTGAAAACGCATCGAAAGACAGCGATCTCGACGCTTCAAAAGTTTTTGATGAGTTCTACACGACCGATATATCAAGAACTAAGGGGAATACAGGTCTTGGACTTGCGATAGCAAAACAATTCACAGAGCTTCTCGGCGGAAATATCTGTGCCGAGTGCAAAAATGAAAAATTTAAGATAAAAATAAGCTTTAATTGAAAAATAACCGGAGACTTCAGGGAGTTTCCGGTTATTTTTAATAAATAAACATAGAGGAATTTGGCAGAAACAGAAAAAAGCAGGAATACTATTGATTATATTATGTAAAAATGTTATAATTAACATATTATATACTCTATGGGATAAAACAGAGAAAAACAATGGGAGGTCTTATGAAAAACGTAAACAAAAATGAAGGGCATCGTGGAGGATTCGGCACGAAAATAGGGTTCATCCTCGCAGCAGCAGGCTCGGCAGTCGGGCTTGGAAACATCTGGCGGTTTCCATACCTTGCCGCAAAATACGGCGGAGGAATATTTCTTCTGGTATACCTGATATTTGCGGTCACATTCGGCTTTGCACTTATGCTTACGGAAATAGCTATAGGGCGAAAAACAGGCAAAAGCGTTATAGGAGCATTTAAATCGGTCGATAAGCGTTTTGCTCCTGCTGGCTGGCTCGGTGCAGCAATACCTGCGATCATTCTGCCGTATTATTGTGTTATAGGCGGCTGGGTACTTAAATATATGACCGTTTTTGTAACAGGTAAAGGCTCCGAAATAGCAAATAAAACCTATGGCGGAGGAGCAGACAACGGAGGTCTTTCGTTCTTCGAGCATTTTATCAGTCTTGCCGGAGAACCATCGCTGTTTTTTATTATCTATGTTCTTATCGGAGCAGTTGTAATTTTCCTCGGAGTTGAAAAGGGCATCGAAAAAATCAGCAAATTCCTTATGCCCGTTCTGCTGCTTCTCATCATCGGCATCGGAATCTATACCCTTACTCTTGACGGGGCAGGCGAGGGACTGAAATATTATGTTCTTCCCGATTTTGAGGGATTTACAGTCTCCAAGCTGCTTAAAACCATAGCTGCGGCAATGGGACAGCTTTTCTATTCAATGTCGCTGGCAATGGGAATTATGGTTACATACGGTTCTTACATGAGGAAAAACGACTCAATTGAAGGCTCTGTAAGACAGATAGAAATTTTCGATACGATCGTTGCATTTCTTTCAGGATTGATAATCGTTCCGGCAGTTTTCGTATTTTCCGGCGGAGACGAAAGCGCACTTAATGCAGGTCCGGGACTGATGTTTATTACGCTTCCGAAGGTTTTTGATTCAATGGCAGGCGGACAGGTAATCGGTTCGATATTTTTCATTATCGTAGCGCTTGCTGCACTTACATCTTCGATCTCGCTTATGGAAACGGTAACGGCTGTAGTTATGGAAAAATTCCGAATCAACCGTGCAAAGAGCTGTATTGCAGTAATTATTTTCACAGCAGCTCTTGGAATGGTATCTGTTCTCGGCTACAGCGAATGGTCTGACTTCACTCTTTTCGGAATGCAGTTCCTTGATTTCTTTGATTTTATTGCAAATAATCTTATGATGCCGATTATGGCATTCCTCACCTGTATACTCGTTGGGTACGTTGTTAAAACGAAGTTTGTTGAAGAAGAGGTTATGTACGGCGGAAAGCAGTTCCGTTCAAAGCTTATTTATCGTGTTATGATAAAGTATGTTTGTCCGGTTTGTATGATAGTTATTCTTATCACTCCATTTGTCACCAAAATTTAAGGGAGGCAAATATTATGACGGAAGCACATAAACCACATTTTTCATCTCCGGCAAATGAGCTTATTAAATTTATTTTTGCAGCTCTGATTTTGATTGCAGGACTGATATTTCAATGTACAATATGTTTAACGACACGGTTTACAGCTTCAGCGGCTCTGGGAGAGATAGACGCATTACAATGGCGAAAATTTTTGAAGCAACGGACAGCAGTGTGACCGACATTTTTCTGATACGAATGAACGATGATAACCAGCGGTTTTCGTATATAGTTATGTGCATTATTGTTATTGTAACATTTATTTCAGCTCTTATTGCTCTTTCATCGGTATTCGGAATGATTTCGGGTAAGAAGAAAAAGGCGGTAACGATTCTTCTTAGCTTTGCGTTAATAATTCAGTGTGTCGGTCACGCAGCTGTTTTTGCTTTAGGATTACTTATTGTAAATCATGTGAACAATGTTTTTGAAGATTCGATAAAGATCGGAATATTCCCTGTATTTATGGTTATCTTATGTGCCGTTTTCGGAACGGCAGGATTGATAACATCGAAAAAATTTATTAAAGATTAAGGAGTGTTACATTATGTTTTGTAAAACTTGCGGTACAAAGCTTACCGATAATTCGGTATTTTGCCCTAACTGTGGAAATACGGTTCACAAGGCGAATCCAAATCCCCAGCAGTCTTATCAGAATCAAAACTACAGCGAATACAGCCGTCAGAATCAGGGAGTATATCAGCAGCCGGTTAATTACGGTCAGCCGCAGAACTACGGATGCAACGGTCAGTATAATTATAGCTACGGCAATATGCAGAACAATACGGCAGGAAAAATTGATATATTCAAACCGATATTTCTCTTGGCGGCTGTTATTTTCATTATAATAGGAATATTCATACTGCCGTATTGCCGCAGCGCAGCTTATTATCCGGTAAATGATGAGGTATTCAGCGGAGTACCAATAATAAATAG
>CAJKFZ010000237.1 GCA_905199285.1 uncultured Ruminococcus sp. | reverse complement strand
ACAGAATAAATAGTGACATTTAAGGAAAAATATGTTATAATTATATGTAAGAATCTGTTCTGAAAACAGCTTTCAAATTACAACTAAGCAAAGGACGTGCTTGAATATGTCTGAAAATTATGATGTTATTATCGCAGGCTGCGGCGCAGCAGGACTTTATGCAGCTATAAATCTTCCGCAGCAGCTTAAAATTCTCATTCTCTGCAAGCGTGAACTGAATCTCTGTAATTCATCTCTTGCACAGGGCGGTATTGCCGGAGTATATAACTCTCCTACTGACAATATCCAGTATCACCAGAACGATACTCTCGTTGCCGGAAGCTTTAAAAATAACGTTGACGCAGTTCACACCCTCGTAAGTGAAGCTGCCCATGACCTTGAACATATCATTGAACTTGGCGTTGATTTCGACAAAACCCCCGACGGTTCTTACCACAGAACGCTCGAGGGAGGTCACAGCCACCACCGTATTTTCCACCACGCCGACGCTACCGGAGCAGAAATAACTTCAAAGCTTCTCGCTCACGTTCAGACTCTCGAAAACGTTGAGATAAGAGAAAATACTATTATGTGTTCCGCTAAGAAAACTTCAACCGGATATTCCGTTTTTCTTAAATCCGAGGATGACGTTTATAAAACCTGCAATTGCCACTTTATGATACTCGCAACAGGCGGTATCGGCAGAGTTTATAAATACACGACCAATTCCGCTATTGCTACGGGCGACGGCATTACATTCGCTTATGAAATGGGTGCAAAGATAAAAAATCTCAGCTACGTTCAGTTTCATCCGACCGCTTTCAATAACAAAGCCACACGTGAATGCTTCCTCATTTCCGAAGCTGTTAGAGGCGAGGGAGCTTATCTCCTTAACTGCCATAAGGAACGCTTTATGCAGAATTATGACGAACGTCTTGAGCTTGCTCCGAGAGATGTTGTTTCCCATGCTATCGTCCTTGAAGCAAGGAAACAGAACTCCACCGAATTTTTCCTCGACATAAGCTATAAAGACAGCGATTTCCTCAAAAAACGTTTCCCCATGATATACAGAAATCTTCTCGAACAGGGCTACGATCTTACTAAAGAGCCTGTTCCGATCTACCCTTGCCAGCATTATCTTATGGGCGGAATCGATGTTGACAACAACTCCGAGACAAGCCTTGTCAACCTTTTCGCCTGCGGAGAATGTTCGCACACCGGAGTTCACGGAAGCAACCGTCTTGCAAGCAATTCACTGCTTGAAGCTCTTGTTTTCTCACGTCACGCAGCAGAATGTATTGCTTCACGTCTTGAGAATGTACCTGATGATTTCGAGGAAGCTGACTTCGAAGCACATATCGGAAACAAGCGCATTCCAAAGGGATACCGCACCGAAACACGTAATATCATGCAGCAGAGTTATTTTGTAATTCCTGATAAGCAGGCTGCCGCAGAAGGATTTAAAAGAATCAAGGAAATGCGTGACGATCTCCTTAACGGCGGATATCTTGTTGACGCAGACTATGTTCTTGCAAAGTCTATCGTCACCTGCGCTTATATAATCCTTGAGGAAGTTATGCAATAATAAACAAATGAAAAATAAAAGAAAAGAGGAACAAATATGTCTAAAATAAGAAAGACCATTTTCTCGGCTGCGGCCGCAGTCGTTATATCGTCCCTATCCTTTCCGTCCGTAAACGCAGGTTATTCGCTTAAAGGAGATATAAACGGCGATAATGTTATCGGCGGAGGAGATATGAAGCTTTTACAAGGCTGCATACTTAAAAATAACTCTCTCACACTGGAGCAAGCTGAACGTGCAGACATAAATTCGGACAAATTTGTTGATTCCTTTGACCTTGTTCTTATTAGAAAGAATATATATTCCCACCTTGATAAACTGCCTCAAGGAACATGGATCGCCGACGGAAAAGAAGGAACACGATATTATAATTTCACAAATGGAACCGTTATAGATCAATCCACAGGAAAAACTACAGTATACTCCTGTGATGTAAACTCTCATAACCTTAATTTCAGTGAAAATGTTTTTGCAGATAAAAAACACGCCATTTTCTCTTACAGCGACGAAAATCATTTTGTTCTCCGCTGGGACGGCGGAGCTGTTGAAACTCTTCACTATTACGGTGAAAATCCTATTAACTACAACAAGCTTATCAGAGCCGGAAAATGGACAACGTCCGGTGGATACGGTTCAAGAGAATTCAACTTCAGTGGTGTAAGCGGAAACTACATAGACTCCGAAACGGGAATGGGACTTGCTTTTGAATACAGCGTAAACGGTAATAAGCTTGATTTCCGGATGGGCGAAGACGGAAATTCCGTAACTGCAACTATGACATCCGTCGATTCAACTCATTTTACTCTTACATGGGAAAACGGAACGACTGAAAACTTTACAAGACAGAACTCCGTAGATTACACAAAACTGATTGGTTCAGGAAAATGGCTTGCTTCCGGAAAGAACGGCTACAGAGTTTTCAGTTTCAATGGAACAAGCGGAAATTACATTGATTCCAAAACGGGAACTGGCGTCGCCTTTGAATACAGCGCTGACGAAGAAAATCTGACGTTCCAGATGGGCGGCGCAGGAAACAATGTCAAAGCTGTCCTGACTCCCATTGATTCAACCCATTTTACTCTTAAATGGGAGAACGGAAATGTCGAAAATTTCACTAAGCAAAATATTGAAAAAAGAAACGGAGTTACCTACGTTAACGGCATTCTTATTGCAAACAAAACATACGCCCTTCCCTCTTCCTATAATCCGGGAGCTCTTACCGCTGAAACTCAGGCTGCCTTCAATCGCATGAAAAATGACGCTGCCGCTGCCGGACTTAATCTCTGGGTATGCTCCGGTTTCAGGTCATACAGCTATCAGGATCAGCTTTACAACTCTTATGTTGCGAGAGACGGAAAAGCTGCGGCAGATACATATTCCGCAAGAGCCGGTCACTCCGAACACCAGACGGGACTTGCTCTCGACATAAATATGGCTTCCGACGCTTTTATCGGAACTCCCGAGGCGAAGTGGATTGCTGCAAATTGTTATAAATATGGTTTTATTCTCCGCTATCCTCAGGGAAAGCAAAATATAACAGGATACAAATACGAACCGTGGCACGTCCGCTACCTTGGTACAGAAACGGCAAAAGCTGTTTACGATTCCGGACTTACTCTTGAAGAATACCTCGGTATCGACTCCGTTTACCAGAATTGAATTGAAAGGAAAATCATTTTATGAAACTTTTACAATGCTATATCGACAATATCATAACGACCGCTCTTATGGAGGATATAAATTACATTGACGCTGCGGCTGATAATCTTATTCCTCCGGAGCATAAAAGCTCGGCTTATTATGTTGCAAAAGATTCCGGAGTTGTCTGCGGAATCGAGGTCGCTAAACGTGTTTTCGAGCTTGCCGGCGGAGATGTTGAATTCAAAATATTCATGAACGACGGCTCCGAAGTTAAAAAAGGCGATATAATTGCCGAACTTGAGGGAAGTACTCTTACGCTTCTTAAAGGCGAAAGAACTGCTCTTAATCTTCTACAACATATGTCCGGCATCGCAACTGCGACTAATAAGTGCGTAAAGCTTGTTAGCGGCACTAAAGCTTCCGTTACCGATACCAGAAAAACTCTTCCTGGACTTCGTGCGCTCCAGAAATATTCCGTTACGGTAGGAGGAGGAAAAAATCACCGCTTCAACCTTTCCGATGCCGCTATGCTTAAGGATAATCATATCGACGCTTACGGCGGAATCACTGCGGCTGTTTCAGCTCTTCGTGAAAAAATCGGTCATACCGTTAAAATCGAGGTAGAGGTAAGAACGCTTGAAGAGCTTAAAGAAGCTCTTGACAACAACGTTGAGATAATTATGCTCGATAATATGAGCTGTGAGGAAATGAAGCAGGCTGCTGAGATAACTGCCGGAAAGGCTCTCCTTGAAGCCTCCGGAAATGTTACTGCCGAAAATATCCGCTCTGTTGCCGAAACAGGAGTTGATATAATTTCTCTCGGTGCACTTACACATTCCGTTAAGTTTTTCGACATCTCTATAAAAATCAAAAAATAATTTTTAAGAATCTGTTGACAAACAGTGGCATATATTGTAT
>CAJKFZ010000236.1 GCA_905199285.1 uncultured Ruminococcus sp. | reverse complement strand
TACCCTATGCGTTTATTAAAATCAATTATAGCATCTTTCCTAACTACAGCAACCGCCGTTTGTACGCTTACTGCCATGAATTCCTATGCTGCTAATCCAGTAAGTACTGATCCAAACATTTATCTTGATATTACAATTGAAGATACAGGAGCAATAAGAGCCGATGTAATCATGGAAAATGTTCCTGAATTCAATAATGCTGCCTTTCAATTTAATCTGGGTCAAAACTGGGAAGCAGTGACAAAACTTAACGGAGAGCCAAAGCTCAAATATACTGATCGTACCATGAATGATGCATCACTGAAATTTGCAACTTATACACCATCAGATAATGGAAATTATGTAACAATGACTGCTGCAAATTATGAAGACATGGATTTCAATGGAACTTTCATATCTTTTTATATCAAAAAATCTGATACATTCGATTGGACATCGGCAGGTATTAATTTCATTCAAAATCCAAATTATTATAAGATTACAGACTCTAAAGGAAATGAATATTTTAACGCCATACTTGAAACTGCCCCTATTATGGTCGGAACAGGCGAATACATTGTCGGTGATGTTGATAACAGTCTTTTTGTCGACGGAATTGATGCTACATTAATTTTACAATTTGTCAGACTTAACGATAATTCTGTATCAATTTCAGACATTAATTCTCATTTTAACGAAATAATTCCCGACTTAAAAAGTGCTTATGCAGCTGACGTTAATAAAGACGGATTTATCGATGAAACTGATGCCCAGCTTACTCTTAGATATTATACAGAAATAATATCAGGTTCAGAATATTCCGGATATATCGGTACAACCGATATTTACGAAATATACAATAATTAATTTTTATGAGGTGATATTATGAAAAAAGCAATTTCTTTGTTATCAGCAATGTTACTTAGTCTTTCCACTGCACCCATGATCGTTTCCGCAGAAGATTCCGAGCCTGTTGTATATGAGATAGGCGATGTAACGCATGACGGAGTTGTAGATGCAATTGACGCTACTCTCGTACTTCGTTACTATACGCTCAGCATATCAGCTCCCGGAGGTATATCTATTGACAATCCTGAATTTCCTTTATCTCTGCGTGAAGAATTGCAGTCACCCTGTTATGAACATATTAAAGAAAATGGCGATATTAACGGCGATGGTATAATAGACGGAACGGACGCTGTTACTATCCTCAAAATTTATACAGATCGTCTCTCAACGATAACGACTTACGAAATGGGTGATGTAAATCACGACGGCATGATTGATCCTGTTGATGCATGTCTCGTGACCGCTTATTATACGTATTCTATATCAGGTATTGATGGCAAACCTAATGACAGAATAAATCATCCTTATTTCAAGTATATATCTGAATACGCTGATATTAACGACGACGGAATAATTGATGGTGATGATGCTACTACTATCCTTAAAATCTATGAGAATAGGTCTGGTGACGTTGGTAAGAAATACATTGTAGACGAATATCTTGAAGAACATGGTTATGTATTTGACTAAATAAATCAGGACTGCTGTATATAATTGCAGCAGTCCTTTTTATTTTTATAATTTTCCACTTGACATATTGGCGTATTTTGTGATATACTATAAATATCTAAGGTGCTGCCCGGCAAACAATTAATTTAACTTGGAGGCATAAATCATGAAAAAATTCAAATATACAGCTATTTTACTTTGCGCAGGCTTAATGCTGACTTCCGCTGTCGGATGTAAAAAGGATAAAACAACTACTTCAGATACATCTAATTCTATAAGCGATAACAACGACAACAACAATAATAATAACAATGTAAATACTACAAAACGTGAAATAGGCAAAAATGAAATAATTGCCGGAATGTCTGAAGAAGCAAACGAAAACGATACCGTTTTCAAGCTTAATTCCGTTCTTATAACTCCGGATACACATAAATCTACAGAAGGTGAACGTAAATATGTTTATCTGGATGTTGAGGTAAAAAACAATTCCGATATTTCATATTCTCTTAACTGCCTTAATAATTTCATTCTCGTTCTTCCTGACGGCAGCGAGATATATTCACATATTCAGACAAATGTGTATGCAACCAGCAGTTTCAAAGAAAATATATACACTCCCGATCCATTCAATATTCCCGCAAACGGAACTTTCAGCGGTATGGTCGGCGGATTCCGTGTCCCACCTGAAACAGACAGCTTTACCATCTGCTTCTTCCCGACTAAAGACGATCCAAGCAATAAGGAAAGCGTTATCAAGATAGATGTAACTGCGGATGATATCCAAACTATATCTCCTGACTTTTTTAAATAATTCTATTTGGTCTACAAGCCTGCCTTTGTGCAGGCTTTTTTGTTTTTATAGCTTTTCCAAGAACAGCAATAATAATAGCTATATAAACGACTCCACCTATTAATGCAGAAAAAATTATAACTGCTGCTGTACTCATATTTTTCGCTTCAAGAAGTGCGGCAGTCAAGTATGCTGAAGCTCCGCACATAATTCCTGCGTAGATAACTCGTAAAAACGGTGCTGCGCTTATATGTATTCCTGAGGTTTTTATAAATACTGCAAGCGATACTGCAAGAATTATCCCATAGCAGAGCGAGGTTGATAACGCTGCTCCGTCAACGCCCATAAAAGGTATCAGGACAAGATTTCCGACAAGCTTTACCGCCGTTCCAAGAAGCATTATTTTCAGCGGAAGAGCTGTTTTGCCGATTGCCTGAAGCATACTGAAAAGCGGATATGATACACACAAAAATACCATTCCCGGCATAAGCAGGCGAAGTGAATTTATACATATAGCCACCTCGTCCGATTGACGTGGAAAGAGAAAAGTCATTATTTCCGAAGAAAGAACTCCCAATCCTGCCGCCGCAGGTATCGCTATAACTGCTGATGTTACAAGCGCCTGCATTACGCTCTTTTGCAGCGAGTCTCTGTTGCCGCTTTCCCAATCAGAAGTAACGCAGGTGAGAGCTCCTTTACCAAGCATATTGGTCACAGACGGAACAAGATTAAAAACCGTAAGCGCAATTCCAGCAAAAGAACCGTATATGAACTGCGGAATCTCTTCGGACACTATTCCTGATGGAATATGAGTCGTTCCCACACCGAAATAAGAAATACATCCTATAACCGTCCACATATCTATAAGAGCAGTAAGATTGGTGACAACGGCGCTTACTCCGACCGGAACAGCGGAGCCGATAAGCTCACGAGTTATCTGTCTTCTGCCCATAACCGTTTTCTCTTTGGAAACTTCAATCCGAACGAAAAGTCTTAAAACTGCAAAAAACAAAACTGCTCCAACCGAAGACAGAGTTACGCCAAGAATTCCTGCTGCTGCTGCGATTGCTCTTATATCGGTAATATTCGGGAAATATTTCATAACGGCTTCACTGTTTTCCGTAACAAAATTACAGAGCCAAAGTCCCACTCCGACCTTGACTACTCCCTCTGCTACCTGTGAAAGAGCAGTCGGATACATATTGCTTAGTCCCTCGTAATATCCACGCTCAACAGCCGTAATGCATCCGAAAAACACCGCCGGAGCTATCATTGCTACAGCAACAGATGCTTCCGGACTGTTTGCCGAATAAATACTGAATGGACGTGCAAGAAGAAACGTTATCACGCTTCCGATAAATCCGGCAGCTGAAAAGACCATAAGAGCAGTCCCCCTGATCTTTTTTGCATTATCAATCATTCCAAGAGCCATACTCTGGGCGGTCATTCTTGCAACAGCGGAAGATACTCCGGTCACTGTAAGAGCATATATCGGCATAAAAAGGCTGTATGCGCAGCTGAAATAACTCATTCCTACTCCGCCGAGAATATTCGTCAGAGGAATTTTGAACAGCGCTCCAAGCAGCTTTGCCGCTGCTGCCGAAGCCATAAGTATCAGCGAGCCTTTAAGAAAATTCTGTTTTTTCAATAATATCAATCCTTTTTATGATTTGTAAGCGTTTATCTTTTTAATATTAAGGTGTGGAATTTATTTCCTTTATCTTTTCGTCAAGGTAAATGTACTTTCTGGGCATAGCCCTAATTATTATAATGCCCTTATTGGGCATTATAATAATTAATACTGGGTTTCCAAAGGGTGGATTCACCCTTTGGCAG
>CAJKFZ010000235.1 GCA_905199285.1 uncultured Ruminococcus sp. | reverse complement strand
GAAGCAATGGTTATTTGGAATAATAAGGATTATGTATTGAAACTACATGGCAGTTTTACTAAAAATGAGTTAATCGGATTGGCAAATAGTAACGAAAAAAACGGCTTTTGAATATTTCTTTTATTTTTATGTCCCGTAAATGTTCCTTTTTGTAATGTAATATATAGAAGGATAAAAACTTCAAATATAATACGAAAGGGGGATACTTTTATGCGGATTAAGCAGATTAATAAGTGTTTTGCATTAATACTGTCAGCATTCATGATGTTATCAAGTGTAAATGTAGTGGCTTCAGCTGAATTAACTGATAATATTTCATATGAAGATATTGCTCCTGCATATGAATACTCAGATGATGCTCAAAGTATGTTAAGCATTTCTTCCAATACCGCTAGTTGCACTAGTAGTTGCACTGGAGCAAAAGATGTTATTCAAATCACTGTGGAACAGACTTTACAGAAACACGCGGGTATGTGGGCTTGGAACAATGTGAATGGCGCAATATGGTCTACAACAGAAAAGGGAAGTTATATTTCTGTGGATAGAATCAAAAGAGGTTTATCAGGTGGAACATACCGCTTAAAATCTGTATTTACACTGACAACAAAAAATGGTAAGACCGAAACAATTACCATTTATAGCCGGGAGAAAACAGTCTAACTTTCGTTACTATTTTGCTTTTTTGTGTTATTTCTCACAGATGGATGCGAAATATATTTGAAACGATTGTGCCTAAAAGGAGATGATAAATGAAAGCATAGCATTTTAGCTACTGTGTTATTGGACTTTTTATTTTTCGATTCATTCCACAAATCATTATATTGAACGAGTGACATATTTAGTTGTATGCCTATAATCGTTCATATACAAAAAACAGGAGGTCTTTTTTATGAACCTAACAAAACGCATTATTTCAAGTGCACTTGTTCTTTCCATGGCTACGTTAACAATTCCGGTTGAAGCTTATGCAACAAGCAATACCATAAAGGGTCAGGTATTCTTTGAGGATGGTTCTCCGGCTGCTGGTGTAAAAATCAATATTCTCTCTTCAAACATTGATGAAGTGTATGATGATGAAGTTGTTGGTTTTTCAAATAACTACTATACGTCTGTATATACTGATTCTAATGGCACATACGAATTTGACCGCCCATCAGATTATTGCCTTGTTGAGGTGGATTTAGATTCTTTACCTACAAAAACAGGTATTAGTTCTGGGAGTTCTTTCCTATATCCGGGTGAAACAATAGAGCCGCTTACTATTTATCAAATTGCTGATGTCGCGCTCGACTCGGATAATTCTATCGCTGTATATAACGGGGATGGCGATACAATATTCACCAATATTGAGGTTGACAATGCAGATTCCACAATCAATTATGCAGATTTATTGAACTTAGATTCAATTGAAATTTTGCAGAAAGTCGATGCCAACGAGTTCAAAGTTGATTTAGAATCAAACTACGATTTGTCCGATTATACCTTCATTGAAAAGGTAGATGCGCTTTACAATATGGAACTGATAGACAGAGAAACAGAGGTTTCAATGTATCTTTCCGCAATCACTAATAACGGGTTAAGTGGATTAGAGTGCGCAACACCTATTTATGATGAACTTGCGTCATATTGTGACGATAATCCGAATTCGGAACTGAGCCATCAGATTGCTCAAAACCTTCTATCAACTGAAAACCGTTTGAAAACTCGTGATGATATTACATATGTTGATGAGAAAACTGAAACGGTTGGAAGATTTATTATTCATTTTGAATCAAATGCTAACGAGTCTGATTATATGAGCCTCTCGGATCTCTCTAAAATAATTACATATGTTCAAAATATTGACAAGGCATATTTTAGTGAGTTTGGATTTAAAGATCCTGCATATGAGAGCGGTGAAACCAAATGCCATATCTATTTTGCTAGTGAATTAGATTCTGCAACTTTTCCTGTAAAAAATGCTTCTGCTCCTTCGGGAAAGGGTTCATACATTACAATAGAATACAACAAGACTTCGTCTTCTCTTGCGGACGCAAGAGAAACAACACTGGCTCACGAAATATTCCATGCAATTCAGCAAAATTATAAAACCAAAACCAACAATGACTTAAAGTGGGCTACCGAATCTAGTGCCACATGGGCTTCACTTAGATATTACAACAAATATCGTGATAAAGCAGCTGGTAGGGCTAATTCATATCTAAAGGACACAACCAAGAGTTTTTCTACTTATGACAAAAAGGGCGGATATGGTATATTTTTGTTCTTTCAGTATATAAGCCAGAATTACGGTGATGTTGCGGCAATAAAGCGCATATATGAATCCTTTACCAATAGTGGTGATATCTATTCTGCTGTTGAACATTGTAGTTCCAGCTCGACCGTACCATTTAAGAAGTTATTTGCTGGCTTCCAAGCATATAACGCTGATACTAGCCATTATAATAATTACACAAATGGCACTTCTAGATACATCAATGCTACAGTACAGGGAACAGATTTGATGAGTATTTCTGGAAAAACCTTAGTTCCAACATCTTCAATGCATTTCAAATATACTAAGTCTACAAGTTCCACAAAGCGAATTGATTTCACGCTTAACGTAAATGGCAATTATAATGATATTGCAATTTCCTTAGCTAAATTCACCAGCAGTGGAACAGCGAACCTGTTACGTGTATATCCCAACAAGTCATCTTCCTATACGTTTTCGGTATTGAATTTTAAGAGCACCAATATTAAGGAAGTTACAGTTGCTGTAAGCAACACCAATACCAGTACAACGAACAATACGTTTAGCTTATCTGCAAAGATTTCTTAATCATTAGACCTATAACCAATTTCGATTTCTGCTATTCTAACTTTAGCAGGAATCGAAATTGTATGTTATTGTAAAGTTGGGAGGACAAATCACCATGAATTTACGAAAAATAATATCAGCGATAATGGCAGCAGCCATAGTCGCCAGCACAACAACCATCTATTCAGCGGCGGCGGATATCGTGGAAACTAACTCCATAGAATCAGTGTTTGCGGACATTGATTTCACCGAACCCTCAGTAGAAATAAGTACGGATATAATTGATGGTTACACAAGCATTATTTTCTCAATTCCAGCAGAAAAAATAGAACTATTTAAACAGGTAAAGACCGATAATGACAGCAGAATAAATTTGAAAATGACTGTATGTTTTGGCGACTTATCACCTGAGCGGGACGAAGATGTTGAACTCCCTATGTCAGCATATTCAGTTGCTGCGTATTTGTATGATCTGACAGGGGACGAAGACAGCTGCTCTGTTTATGCGCTTGTTGAAGATACTGGCTATGATTATGAGCCAATTGTCAAACAATATACCGACGATAATGGAAACCGCATAATTGCTGCTTCTTATGAGAATTCTGACGATCTGGCTGAAACCGCCAGGGACGCTGATGAACTAAGGATCTTTTATCATATCAAAAACCAGGTAAAGTACATTGACGGAAGCTATGAAAAGTACACCACAAAATTTCTAAAACCGGATATTGCGGAACTGAAATTTGGTAAGATATCCAGCAAGGCATACACTGGAAAAGTTCTGAAACCTACTGTCATTGTCAAGGACGGCAAGAAAAAGCTTGTGAACGGTACGGACTACACAGTGACCTACAATAACAATAAGAACATAGGCACAGCCGCCATAACCATCACCGGCATTGGAGAATACAGGGGCACAAAAACACTTAAATTCAAGATAGTTCCGCCGAAAACAACACTGACCTCCAAGACCGGCAAGACCTCCGGCGGCTGGAATCGTGCAACGCTCAGTTGGAAAAAGTCCGCAGGCGCTGACGGCTATCAGATATACTATTCTGAGAACGGAGGCAATTTTAAAAAGCTGACAACTGTAAGTTCCGGAAAACTCAGTCGCAGTGTGAGATACACTACCGGCGACACCGAACAGTTCAAGGTGCGTCCATATAAGAAGGTGAACGGAAAAACTTACTTTGGTGCATGGTCCAATATTATCACTTTAAATTAACAATTTTACATTCGTGAACCCAAAACCGATAGCCCTCTGCATTAATTGCGGAGGACTATTGGTTTTTTAACTTTTCAAATCACCAGATATACAACTAATATGAATTGTTATTATTT
>CAJKFZ010000234.1 GCA_905199285.1 uncultured Ruminococcus sp. | reverse complement strand
CAATAACAAATATGATTGAAACGTTAGTAAAGCAGAAAATTAAGCAATATGAAAATGAAAACGGAGAAATTATGCTTACTGACAAAGATTTGTCTATGAAATAAACCAAAACTAAAAACCGTGCAGTCCGATGAATTTCAGACTGCACGGTTTTTTATATTTGAATATTTTCATAAATCTATCACAGCTTTTTTTGATTCAGCGATTGAAAAAAATGGTTAAACGTGGTATAATAATTTCATATAAAAATAAAGAGGTATAAAAATGAGGAAAGAAAATAAATCTGAAACGCTTCCGGCAATCGCTCCTAAGCGTATCCGTGCCGATATTGACATCGGACTTACCAGCGAACAGGTTGCACAGAGAAAAGAAGAGGGACTCGATAATAAACCTGTCGAATCGCCTTCCAAAACGGTTAAGGAAATTCTTGCGGATAATATTTTGACGTATTTCAATCTCTTGTTTGCAATTCTGGCAGCTTTGATTATCGCAGTCGGTTCCTACAGAGACCTTACGTTTCTTCCGGTAATTATTGCAAATATGCTTGTCGGTATCATTCAGGAGCTGAGGTCGAAATCGGTTCTGGACAAGCTTACTATGCTGAATGCGCCTATAACGTCGGTTATCCGTGACGGTGAGGAGATCACCGTTCCCTCAAAGGAGCTTGTTCTCGATGATATAGCTGTTTTTCGTGCAGGAAATCAGATAAGCGCAGACGCTGTTGTGGTCGGGGGGAACGTTTCGGTAAACGAATCGCTCCTTACCGGCGAGTCGGACGAGATAGTCAAAAAGTGCGGCGACAGGCTTATGTCGGGAAGTTATATCGTTTCCGGTTCGTGCAGGGCAAGACTTGAAAAGGTCGGCAAGGAATCGTACATTTCTCAGCTTACTTTACAGGCGAAAAAGTCGAAAAAAGGCGAGCAGTCTGAAATGATACGCTCACTGAACAAAATAGTCAAATTTGCCGGAATCATTATCATTCCTATCGGAATATTCATGTTCTGGCAGCAGTATCGTATCAGCGGAGTAGTAAAAAGCAGTGTTCAGTCGATGGTCGCATCGGTTATCGGTATGATACCGGAGGGACTTTTCCTTATTGCAAGCGCAACTCTTGCCGTAAGCGCAATGCGGCTTGCTTTTGAAAAAGTTCTTGTTCACGATATGAAATGCATAGAAACTCTTGCGAGAGTCGATGTGCTTTGCGTTGATAAAACGGGTACTATAACGGAAAATAAAATGGCGGTTACATCGGTGATCCCGGCTTCAAATAAGTTTTCGGAGAGCATGATAAACGGGTATCTGAGCGATTTTGCGGCGGCGCAGGAGGCGGATAACGAGACAATGCGGGCTGTTAAAAATCATTTCAAGCGGCCGGCAGGATTGATAGCAATTTCGCACACAGGATTTTCTTCGGAATTTAAATACAGCAGCGTTACTTTCGATTCCGGAGCGTTTGTGCTTGGAGCTCCGGAATTCATCCTTAAAGATAACTATGGCGAATTTGCTCAGATAATAGATGCAAACAGCCGCCGAGGGTATAGAGTTCTTGTTTTCGGAAAATACAACGGCAGACCGGACGGAAAGGCTCTTACAGAGGATGTTATTCCGATATGCTTTGTTGTTCTGGCAAATCCGATAAGAAAGGATGCACCAGATACATTCCGATATTTTGCGGAGCAGGGAGTTGCTATAAAGGTAATTTCCGGCGATAATCCGGTAACCGTTTCCGAAGTGGCAAAGCAGGCAGGCATAAAACACGCAGCCGATTATATAGACGCTTCAACGCTTACTACAGATGAGTCGATCAACGACGCTGTTATGCGGTATACTGTATTCGGACGAGTTACTCCCGATCAGAAACGCAAGTTCGTCCGTGCTTTGAAGAAAAACGGAAAAACGGTCGCTATGACAGGCGATGGAGTAAACGACGTTCTTGCTCTTAAAGACGCAGATTGTTCAGTAGCTATGGCTTCGGGAAGCGATGCTGCTTGTCAGGCTTCGCAGCTTGTACTTCTTGAATCCGATTTCTCAAAAATGCCAGATGTTGTGCTTGAGGGACGAAAGGTTGTAAATAACCTTGAAAGATCGGGAAGCTTGTTCCTTGTAAAAAATATTTTTTCTCTTGTATTGTCTATTCTTACGATTTGTTTCGGCATCGCATATCCTCTGAAACCGTCGCAGATCTCGCTTATAAGCCTTTTCACTATAGGACTTCCGGCGCTTGTGCTTTCACAGGTTCCTAATAAAGATCTTATCCGTGGAAAATTCATCAGCAATATTCTTTTTAAGGCTCTGCCAGCGGGAATCACGGATACTATCATCGTTGCGGCAATGGTATATTTCGGAAACATTTTCGGAGTAAGCCAGACCGATATTGCTACGGCTTCAACGATTCTGCTAAGCATTGTCGGACTTATGATAGTATTTGAAATAAGCAAACCGACTGATGTTTACAAAATGTGGCTGTGGATAATCTGTGCGGTCGGACTTGTTTTCAGTATGGTTTTTGTCAGCGATTTCTTCGATATAACGGCAATGTCACCGAAATGTATCCTTCTCTGCATTAATTTCTCGATAATTGCAGAACCATGTATGCGTTATCTCACTCTTGGAATGAAGGCTATTCAGAGAATTTTTTTCAAGGTGAAAAAATAAGAAACTGTGTTCATAGGGAAGATGTAAATATAGAAAAGCCTCCATGAAATTCATCATGGAGGCTGATTTTATTCGGGATTATTTTTTGCCGAAAAGAGAAAATCCCTTTTTCTCATAAGGTTCGCTGGAAACGGAAAGAACCTTATAGCCGTCTTTTTCAATAACTTCTTTGAGCTTTGCTTCATCAACAGCGGCTTCTGAAATTATCTCAGTTTCACCGGATGAATGGGATGAAGTTACTTTTTTTACATCAAATGCACTGCGGATAGCGTCGTTTACATGGGATTCGCACATTCCGCACATCATTCCGTCTATTTTAAGCGTAGTTTTTATCATGTTTCTTAAATTTTCCTTTCTTTTTAAGATTCATTGATCTTGTAATGCAGTTATTTGTTATAAGAACTGCAATAACAGCGGATAAGGCTATCCAGAAATCATTATCATAAACCATATCAGTTCACAATAACTCCTTTCACATTAATAAAGATATTGTACTACCTTTTTCCGTATTTGTCAATGGAAAAATTATGAATTTTACCTTTTTCCTTCTTCCTTATCAGTTTCACTGAGCTGATCATATTTGAGAATATAGTCCCAGATTTCCTGTATGGTGGTGAATGCTACTCCAACGTAGCTGTCGGCGCATCCGTAATAAACGGCTATTTTTCCTGTTTCGGAATCGGTCAGCGCTGCGCATGGGAAGCAGACATTCGGTACAAAGCCACGTTCTTCATACCATTCTTCAGGAGTCAGAACGTAGTTTGAACAACGGTGAAGAACTTTTGACGGTTCGTTGATATCAAGAATTGCAGCGCCTATGCTGTAAACATATCCGTTGCAGGTGTTGACAACTCCATGATAAAACATGAGCCAGCCTTTGTCGGTCTCGATAGGAGCAGCTCCGCCGCCTATTTTAAGGTTTTCCCACCAGTTTCCGGAATTTCCCATAACATGGCGATGACGTCCCCAGAACTCCATGTCTTTGCTTTCGGATAAGAAAATATCGCCGAAAGCAGTATGTCCAGTATCGCACGGACGAGAGAGCATAACAAAATTGCCGTTTATTTTTCTGGGGAAAAGAACAGCATTGCGGTTATATGGAAGGAAAGGATTTTCAATGCGCTTAAAAGTTTTGAAATCAGTAGTTTCAGCGATTCCGATCGTCGGACCGTATGCGTCCTGACACCACATAATATAGTATTTGTCTTCAACTTTGACAAGACGTGGATCGTAGGCATAAATAGGCATAAATGGTTCGCCGTTCTGATCAGTGAAGGGGATCTTCTCTTCATCGAATTTCCAATGTATAGCATCGCTGCTTCTGCCGAGGTAAATATGTGGGATACCATTACGCTGTTCTCCACGGAAAACTCCTATAAAACCGTCCTCATATGGCATAACAGCGCTATTGAAAATGCGGGCAACATTGGGAAGCGGATTGCGGTCGATAATCGGATTTTCGCTGTATCTCCACAGTGGAGCAGTACATCCATCAGGTTTATTCTGCCAGGGAATATTCGGGAGAGGTCT
>CAJKFZ010000233.1 GCA_905199285.1 uncultured Ruminococcus sp. | reverse complement strand
CTTTAAATTATTCGTATAATGTTAGACGATGCTAATAAATTACGCATAGATATGCGGTTATTTTTTTATCAAAAGTTAGCCTAATATAACATAATCGCATAAAATCCGTATGATTCGGATTTTAAATAAATTTCAAGGAGTAAGTTTATGAAAAAAATTACATCATTTATAAGTGCGGCAACATTTGCAGCATCAATTATCGGCGCTGTTCCGCTTACGGCAGGCGCAGAGGATACAAATGACCTGATTTACGGTACGATGAATATTCCATATGCGGATTTTTACAGAGCTGAACTTTCAGGAAGCGTAAATGAATATGAAGTTGACGCTGTATCCTCCGCAACTACTTCTAAGTGGTCTAAAAACGGCGAAGGGGAACTTTTCGAGGGTACATACAATGAAGCTAATGATGATGGAACAGGAACGATTCTCGGCGTTACATATCCTGTTGCAATATCTCAGACGGATCTTGACGCTCTCGGCAGTGATAATTATGGATTCACTGCTGTTGATTCAGTTCCGGCTGCATATAAAAGCGTTACTGTCGAGAACGGAAAAGCGGTTTTCTCATCAGTTCAGGATGAAACTCCTGTAACGGCTTCCGGAGCTTCAATAAAGCTGAATACAAGTACTCCTTGGGGCGATTACGTTATTGATGTGGATAATGGACCAGAGCTTGGTGCAATATATGGAGCGCTTATAAAAACTACTGACGGCAGTTCTTATGCAATGTGCCACGAGGCAAATATCTGGAGAGGCGAACTTGCTTGGTCGTCTGGTATAAAGACAACCGAGCCGCATGGAAATACTCTTCCTTATGAAAATTTCACCGGACTTATGGGAGCCACTATTAACGAAGTTGTTTTTATTACATCCGAAGGATACACGTCAATTGGAACAGATACTTATGTTCCTGTAAAGTTTGCAGGAGAGATAAGCGTTAACGAAGGCGTTTTAGGAACAGGAAAAACATCGTTTACTACATCCGGATTTCCCGATGATTATGAAAAAAATTACAGAATATCAGATAATTTTACAGTAACAGATTCGGAAATTTCTTATACAGACGTTCTTGCCGGCACTTATACGCTTACAATTTCTGATGCAAGCGGAAAATATGCTGATATGACATCTGATTTCGTACTTGCAACAGACAGTATGCCTGCAAAATACTCAAATGGATCAATTGTCAAGGCAGAAGGAGCAGATGATATTGATTTTGCAAACTTCCTTAAAAACATTTCCTCTGTTTCCGTAAACGGCACTGAATATGCTGCTTCTGGCAGAGGAAGCGTAAAAATCATCGGTGACGACGGAAAAATTGACACTTCTGCATCTTCAAGAAATTCAAAAGTTTTTGACGGCAGCGAAACTTATAAAATGACAGTAACTGCAAAGGGATATAAGAACAATCTTGAATTTACGTTTATACCGGGAGAAACTAATACACCTTCAACAACAGATTCTGTTAATAATACCAATGCTACAACAACAACTACTACAACTGCAAAACCAGCTGGTTCAAAATCAACTACAACGAAAAATAACACGTCAGGCAACAAGTCGGACAGTCCTAAAACAGGAGTTGCAGGAATAGCCGTTCCGGTTACAGCTATGGCAGCAGCAGCAGCTATTGCATTTGCTTCAAAAAAGAAAAATAAATAAAAATCTGATCTCATAGAATACAGCATATATCCTTTCAGCAAATTTTGCTGATGTGTTTTTTGAAAATATTGGTAATGAAGCAGTATTTCCTCGTCATCAGCAAAATTATGCCTGAAAATCTATGTACGAATACTATGAGAACAAGTTCTGATCGATCTGAAAGGTGAAATAATATGCTTTTTCTCATTGCCCTGATTATTGCGTTCGTCTTTACATTTTTATGCAGCAAGCCTCTTAAGAAATATCCTTATGTTTTTTATGCGGCAGCAGTTGCTGTAACGATTACAAGCGTTATACTGTCAGGTTCAGACTTACAATCTGTTCCTGTTTTTCTGAATACTTATGTTATAGGACTTTTTACAAGGGGAGCGTTTGCAACAGCTATCTGGTGTGTTGTTATGTGGACAGGAGCTTTACCGAACGGCTCTGTTCTCATTAAAAAGTTTATGCCTGTAAGAGGAGAATTGTCGATATTTGCAGCAATTCTTACACTTGGGCATAATATAGGATTCGGACGTACATATTTTGTAAGACTGTGTACAGACGCAGGAAAAATGACTGAAAATCATATTGCTGCAAGTATCCTTACTATTATGATGCTGCTTATAATGATACCGCTTACAGTAATGTCTTTCCCTAAAATTCGCAAAAAAATGAATGCAAAACTTTGGAAAAGAATTCAGCGGACGGCATACGCTTTTTATGCAATGATTTATATTCATGTTCTCATTCTTTACTATCCAATGGCAAAGGCAGGGCGTGAGGGGATTTTTTTCAGCATTTTAATTTACAGTATAGCATTTGTTGGTTATGCAGTATGCCGTATAAGAAAGTGGTATTTAGTTCGTAAGAAGCCCGAAAAAACTATCATTCTGAATATTTTAAGCATAGCTGTATTTTTAATAATTATATCCGGAGTTTTATTATTTGTTAAATCTGAGAAAAAAGCCGAGAAATCAACTGAAAAAGTTCATACATATACGATTTCATCGGTAACAACATCAATAAATCAAACAGAAAATGTTACTACATCAACTTCAACAACATCTGTTAAAGTTTCACAAACTACAGTTTCGTTAAAGTCAGTTTCGGAAACAACTGCAACTACGGCTGTTACAGAAACTTCAACTGAAACTGCTTCTGAGGAAGAAACTGAAGAGTTTACGGAAGAAGAGCAGGAAAATATTTACGATGAACCTGAATATGAAGAAGAGCCGCCGCATGAAACAGAACCTTCTTATGTTTATGGAAACGGTACATATTCTGCAAGTGCATACGGATATGACGGTGAGGTTTTTGTTACAATTACAGTCGAAAACGATTTTATCACATCAGTTTCAGCATATACCGAGGAAAGTGATTCATGGTATTTTGAATCTGCGGAGGGATCTGTTATTTCACAGATACTTTCTTCACAGAGTACAAATGTTGATGCTGTTTCCGGAGCTACCTACAGCTCGAACGCCATTATGGAAGCGGTACAGAAAGCTTTGAATTCGGCTAAGAACTGATTACCGCGGCAATATACTTTACAAGTAATCTGACAGTTATTTCTTATTCTTGCATAAAAAGAGAAGTTCAGTTTGTTTTATGCCTATTAACCTTAGGGTATAAACAGGAAAACTAATTTGAACTTCTCATTTTTTATTATTTGATGTATAATATAAGCAACAATTTAAAATATAACGAGGTGTATTATGAAGAAAAAGAAAGCTATTATTATTTGTGCAGTATTGATTATAGCAATTGTAATTGCTGTAGTAATCGTAATGTATATGAAAAATTTACGCCGTGATGGAATTGATAACGATCCTGAACCGGCGGTAAGCGGAGAGAGCAATGTTTTAGTTGCTTATTTTTCATGGTCCGGAAATGTTCAGCAGATGGCAAGATGGATATCGGAAGAAACCGACGGCGATCTGTTCCGCATTGTACCTTCTGAACCCTATGGAAAAAATTTTGACGATTGTGCTGACAGAGCCAAAAATGAACTTGATAACGGAATTCGTCCGGAGATATCGGAGCATATTAACGGAGATATCATGAAGCAGTATGATGTTATTTATATTGGTTTTCCGGTATGGTGGTATGATCTTCCTATGCCGGTATGGACTTTTCTTGAAGAATATGATTTATCAGGAAAAAAAGTTATTCCATTCTTTTCTCATAACGGAAGTTCCAATGGTGCAGGCAGTTTAGAAACTATAACAAAGCTGGCGGAAAATGCAGAAGTTTTAGTTAGTGATGCAATTTCAATCAGAGGAAGCGAAGTTTCTGATTCTGAAAAAGAGATAAAATCATGGGCAGCTAAATTTGTCAAAGAAAATAAATAGTGATATTACTGAATAAGAGTATCAGAACCTGATTTTGCGTTATTATTTCAAATCGTATAAAAACACCCAATGAGCATTAATTTACCTCGTTGGCTGTTTGACTTGCTGTTAGATTTGTATTTTTAAGCGTATTGCGTTTTATATTCAGAAATTCTCATGACAAAATTTCCTCATATCTCATCTGTTGTTAAT
>CAJKFZ010000232.1 GCA_905199285.1 uncultured Ruminococcus sp. | reverse complement strand
TAATGGGATTCCAAAGGGATAATATCCCTTTGGTCAGGTCAAGGGCAGAAAGCCCCGTAAAAAGACAGCGTGGAGATAAAAAGGAGAATAAATGGAAGAAAATTATAAGCTTGAAAAAGAATATCAGATATCGCCGGAAATTTTCGATAAGGCTTATCGGAGTTATCAGAAGAAATTCGTTTATCCGAAAAACTATATTTTTATGGCTCTGTTTCTGATACTTGCGGCAGATTTTGTGTATGCGGCAGTGAAAACGCCTGAAAACCGTCTTGTTTACCTTCTTATCGTGGTTTGTATAGCTCTTGCTTTCAGAGAATGTCATAATCCGAAGTTCGTAAGAAAAAGACTTACTGAAACTCTTAAAGACATGGGAATGCCTGTTTACAAAATTGGCATAGGCGAAGGTTTTGTCGATATATCGACAGTTGAAGAGCCTGAAGCTTCAGATGAAACAGAAGAAGAATACGATCCGGCAGATATTCCGGACGAGATAGATCCGCTTCCGGAGAAAACGAGAATAGCGGTAAATTCGGATTTCAAGCTGCTTGAATACGATGAATATTTCCTTTTAATGCAGGGAAAAAGCGTGTTTTATATTCTTCCGAAAGAGGGATTTTCAGAAGAAGAGCTTGAAACAGTACGCAAAATAGCTCCGGCTGATAAATAAACAGACACGGCAATAAAATATAAAATTCTCACAGGAGGAAAAAAAATTGCTTTATCAAGACAATTCCAAGATAATAAATACCGAACTTGTCGATGAGATGGAAAATTCCATGCTTCATTATGCAATGTCGGTAATTGTTTCGAGAGCGCTTCCGGATGTCAGGGACGGTCTGAAGCCTGTACACAGAAGAATTCTGTACACACTTCATGAAAACGGACTTACTCCGGAAAAGGCTTACAGAAAGTGCGCCGATACGGTCGGAGCTGTTCTCGGACGTTATCATCCGCACGGTGACGCATCAGTTTACGACGCTCTTGTCCGGCTTGCGCAGGATTTCTCTATGCGCTATCCGCTTGTTGACGGTCACGGAAACTTTGGTTCTATCGACGGCGACGGTCCAGCCGCTTACCGTTATACCGAAGCAAAAATGGCTAAGCTTACTCTCGATATGCTTACCGATATCAACAAGGATACTGTCGATTTTACGTCGAACTACGACGATCGTCTTAAAGAACCGGTGGTTCTGCCGTCACGTTTTCCGAATCTGCTTGTAAACGGCTCGGTCGGAATCGCCGTTGGTATGGCGACGAATATCCCTCCCCATAATCTTGGCGAGGTAATAGACGCTCTCCAGCTTCTTATCGACGATCCGGACTGTACTCTCGAACAGCTTATGGAGCATATTCAGGGACCTGATTTCCCGACAGGCGGAATCATCATGGGCAAAGCAGGAATCCGTGCCGCATACGGTACAGGAAAGGGAAAGATCACCCTGCGAAGCCGTACCCATTTTGAGGAAATAAAGGGAAGAAACTGCATCATTATTGATGAAATTCCGTATATGCTCCGCAAGGAAAGACTGCTTAAAAGCATCAATCAGCTTGCAAGAGACAAGAAAATAGAGGGACTTTACGATCTTCGTGACGAATCCGACAAGGAAGGTATGCGAGTTGTTATCGAGCTGAAAAGAGACGCTGTTCCGCAGATAGTTCTAAATAAGCTTTTTGCGCTCACTCAGCTTCAGGATACTGTCGGAATCATTATGCTCGCTCTTGTAAACGGCGAACCGAAGGTGCTCCAGCTTAAACAGATGCTCCAGCATTACCTTGATTTTCAGGTTGACGTTATCCAGAGACGTACTCGTTTTGATCTGAAAAAGGCTCTTGAAAGAGCTCATATCCTTCAGGGATTCATTCTCGCAGCCGACTATATTGACGAGGTTATAGCGATAATCCGTTCAAGCGCAACTATCGCAGAAGCAAAGGAAAAAATGATAGAGCGTTTCAAGGATATTGATATGTCGGCGCTCCTCGACCGTGCTCAGTACGATTTTACCGGACTTCATGTAGAAAAACAGACCGGTCTTTCGCTTGAACAGGCAGAAGCCATAGTCCAGATGCGTCTCGGACAGCTCACAGGTCTTGAAAGACAGAAAATTACCGACGAACTTTACGGTCTGCTTACAAAAATTTCCGATTTAGAGGATATTCTTGCTGATGTTAACCGGGTATACGCTATCATCATGGAAGATTTAAATAATATCCGTAAAAAATTCAGCGATAAGAGAAGAACCGATATCGAATCCGTAAGCGGAGAGGTCGACATCGAAGACCTTATCCCCGAAGAAGAATGCGTTGTAACGCTCACCAACAACGGCTATATCAAGCGAATGCCCGTGACTGAGTATAAAACTCAGCGCCGAGGCGGAAGAGGTATAACCGGTATGAAACAGCGTGAAGAGGATTTTGTTGAAGAAATGTTCATCTGCGGCTCGCATGACAACATTCTGTTTATCTCGAACAAGGGCATAATGTATAAGCTGAAATGCTACGAGATTCCGGACGGCTCGAAGGCTTCGAGAGGCTTTAATCTGATCAATCTTCTCCCTCTTACCGAAGGCGAAAAAATTGCCGCAATGATAAGAGCGACTGATTTCAGTGACGAAAATTATATAACTATGGTCACGAAAAACGGTAAGATAAAGAGAACTAATCTTTCGCTTTACAAGAATGTCCGCAAAAACGGTCTTATCGCTATCGGACTTGACGAGGGCGACGAAATTGCCGGAGTCCGCATGACAGACGGCTCGGAGCAGATCTTCGTGGCTACACGTAACGGAATGGCTATACGTCTGGAAGAAGATAAGATAAGAGCGCTTTCACGTTCGGCTCACGGAGTTAAAGCGATAAAGCTCCGTGAAGGCGACTACGTTGTCGGAATGGCTAAAATCAGACAAAATGCGGCTCTTCTTACGGTAACTGACAACGGTTACGGCAAGAGGACCGAGGTTGAAAGCTATCGCATCCAGAACAGAGGCGGCTACGGTCTTACCAACTATAAGGTCGACGATATAAGAGGACACGTCTGCGGAATCAAGATAGTTGACGAAACCGACGATATTATCCTCGTTTCAAGCGACGGAATAATAATAAGAATTCTTGCAAGCGATGTTCGTGTAATGGGAAGAATCGCAAAGGGAGTTCGTGTTATGCGAGTAAACAGCGGCGCAAAGGTCGTTGCGTTTACAAGAGCAGAGCATGATGATAACGCTGAAACCGAAAAGGTTGAACAGCTTACTGAAGAACAGGCAAAACAGGCGGAGGAAGAGGCTGCTCTTGAAGAACAGAACGAAGTTGTAACTGAAGCCGAACCGGAGGAATCAGATGAGTGACGACTCAAAAAGCCGCTGTCTGAGCTATAAAGCGAGTCCGTTTATAGCTCTTGTTATAACCGTAATGAGCCTTTTTATGCAGTGGTTCATCTGGTTTGCATACGAAAAGCTGGATAAAGAGTGGTATTTTAATCTTGCATCGCCGCTTGTGCTTTGCATGATGTATCACTTTGTCCAGCTTGACGCAGGCAAAAACGGTAATTTTTCGAGGAAATTCTTTTTCATTTTCTCGATAATAGTACCTCTTTCACTGGGAATTGCAGTAACACTGCTGATTTACGTCATGAATTCGGATATAAGCGTGTTTAACATGGATAGGGATTATGAAGGAACAGCGAAAGAAATCGTTATTACCTATGCTGGAAGATTTATTTACACATCGCTTTATATGCTGATTTTTGCGGTTATAGACATTCCTGTTTTGAGATCAATCGGACGTAAAGGAAAAGATACGTGAATAAAATTATACAGAAAGTATTATTATTTGGGGCTCTGTATGCTCTGATGGAAAATACCGTAATGCTTAGAGTGCGCCATGAAAATCTTGGCGGAGATATAAAAGCGGCTCATATTTCCGATCTTCATAAAAGAAGCTTCGGGCATAATAATTCGAGAATTTGCAGAAAAATAGAGCGTGAAGCTCCTGATATAATTCTTATAACGGGCGATCTTGTTTCAAGGGACAGCAAAATTTTTGATACTGCTTCAAAAACGCTTGAACAGCTTTGCAGGATAGCTCCGGTATATATGATACTCGGAAATCACGAGAAAAGTATTAATAGGGATAATATATCGGCATTCAAGGAAGTTATAAGAAAATCCGGAGCAATATTGCTGAAAAACGACTGCGTAAACTTGAATATAAAAGGAAGAAAAATAAAATTATACGGTCTTTC
>CAJKFZ010000231.1 GCA_905199285.1 uncultured Ruminococcus sp. | reverse complement strand
ATAAAAGCAACTCTTTCTATTGTAAATTATAACGGGTATTGCTGCTACGACGGCAAAAGCGGTATGCAGGAAGCCTTAAAAGGCTCTTATGATCTGATACTTCTCGATGTTATGCTTCCGGAAATGAACGGCTTCGAGGTCATGAATCAGATAAAAAACTGCGGAACTCCCGTAATTTTCCTTACGGCTGTTCAGGATGTTGCCGATAAGGTGAAGGGACTTCGCCTCGGCGCAGAGGATTATATCGTCAAGCCTTTCGAAGCTCTGGAACTTCTTGCACGCATCGATGTTGTACTCCGCCGTTCCAATAAAACGCAGAACATAATCTCTTACGGCTCGCTCACGGTCGATATCGCAAGTCATATCATAACCGACAATAATGTTCCGGTCCAGCTTACGCCAAAAGAGTTTGACGTTATCGTGTATTTCCTCCAGCATCAAGATATCGCCGTTTCAAGAGAACGGCTTCTTTCCAATATTTGGGGATACGAATTCGAGGGCGAAAGTCGTACTGTCGACATCCATGTTCAACAGGTCAGAAGAAAGCTTAATCTGAAAGACAAGCTGATCACTATCCCTAAACTTGGCTACCGTCTTGAAAGTCAGGAAAAAACATGAAGCTCTGGCAAAAAATATTCCTCAGCTCTCTATGCCTGATAATAGCTGCCGTAAATGTAATTTCGATAGTTCTTCTCAATAACAGCCACAAGCTGCTTATCGAACGTGAACGTTCGCACGCTATCAATGAATATGAATATTTTGCAGCTTCTTTTGCAAATACGGTCGTTTATGAACGTCTTAAAGCCGATAAGATAATGATGAGCGAAGAGGATATTAAAAAAATTGCCGCCGATATTGTAAGTTCTCGTTCACAGGGACAATCTGCCGCCGCTGTTTATGACAGCAATAAAGCTCTTATCGAGAGCAGCGCTCTCCCGGAACTTTTCGGTCTTGATGAGTTTTTATCATATATTTCCGGCATCGGAACTTCCGCCGGCGATTACTATATAAAAATCTTCAAATGCGGAAACATCCACTATATGACCGTATGTTCAACGCTTAAAATAGAGGATAATTCTTATCTGATCCTTACAGCGTCAGACGTTTCCGAAATATATACGCTTAGAAGTCAGCAAACTGATTTCGTAAGAAAAGTCAGTCTTATTTCAGCAGCTATAATCTCGCTTATTCTCCTTGTTACAATTATATTTCTTCTTCGTCCGCTCAGCAAGCTCAACACCTACACAAAAGCTATTGCAAAAGGAAATTATAAGATAAGAATCCGTAAAAAAGGAAGCCACGAATTCCGTGAACTTGCTGAAAACATGAACATTATGGCGGATTCGATCCAAAGCCATGCTGCTCGTCTTGAAAAAATCGCCGAGGACAGACAAACCTTTATTGCCAATCTTGCGCACGAAATGAAAACTCCCCTCACGTCTATTCTCGGATTTGCTGATCTGCTCAGAATAAAAAGAAACGTCAGCGACAAGGAACGTTTTGAATACGCCAACGTTATAGTTGAAGAAACCAAGCGTCTGCGCTCGCTTTCAGGAAAGCTTATGGAACTTATTGCTCTCGGCGGAACCGAAACCGATAAAAAGCCCGTCAGTCTGCCTTCCATGATAAAGGAAACCGAAGCGGCGCTTACTCCGATACTCCAGAAAAATTCACTGTCGCTCGCCTGCATTTCAGAGGATATAACGATTTATGCCGACGAGGAGCTTTTCAAATCACTCCTTTATAATATTATCGAAAACGCCATAAAAGCTTCGTCTATCGGACAGCAGATAACTCTTCGTGCCGCTATGACCAGCGGAAGCGCAGTTATCGCTATAAGCGATCAGGGAATCGGTATGAGTCAGGAGGACGCAAAAAAGGTTTTCGAGCCGTTTTATATGGTCGATAAATCACGAAGCCGAAAAGCCGGCGGCGCAGGTCTCGGACTTGCTCTCTGCGTGAAAATCGCCGAACTGCATAACGCTATCCTCACTATCGACAGTCATCTTGGTCAGGGAACGACGGTTTATATCATTGTTTCCGGGGAGGAGTGCCTGTGAAACATACAATAGCTTTTATTCTGCTTCTTGCAGTTATTCTCGCTTTGGGATATTACAGTGTGGATTCGGCAGATCTTTTCTCCCAAAATGCGCAGCTTGAACAAACTCATATCCCACGCAGTCAGGATCACAATAACGCTGTTTATATAGCAGGCGAGGAAACAGGCTTTAAGCCCATGGATATCATTGAAGAACCAGACTTTGCCACGCTCATACCCTCGGATGATAAGACTATCCGCAATATCTGTACTGCAATTATACTTGTTTTAAGCTGTTATAATGAAAATACCGAATGTCCGGATTCTTTTGCCGAAGCTTTCAGTGATTCCCTGAACTATAGCAATAACGGATATGTATATACCGAAAAATTTGAGTATGAAAACTTTAACGGTCAGACAAGATATATCGACTGTATTTTCAAAAATGATAATTATCGTCTGGTATATCTGCGATTCTATTCGCCGGAAACCTATGAGCTTTCATCTGATGAGGCGGAAGCTGCTCTGGAGGCGTTCGATAAAGATTCAACGTCGTTTTATTCATCCACAGGCGAGGAAATTGAAAAATTAATAGCTATAAATGAACCCGATCCTTATTATGACAATGAAAGCGATTACGATAAGACTATCGGTTCATACAATGATTTTGAATTTGAGTACAATATCGGCAGGGATGACAGTTTCGAATATAATTATGAGAAATTAAAATATATTTATGATTCAACTGAAATCTATTCCGATTCTGAAACTGTTAACTTCTGGATAAAGTCATGTTTGCTTTCAAGATATATTGTAAATGAAGGTTCATACTATTTATCATGCGTTGCACATATCGTTGAGGGAATTATGATTAGCGACAACTATTCCGAACCGGGATACACCATATATCAGGGCAGAATATATCAGACGGTTCAGTTCGGAGGAAACCAGCTTGTAACTATATATAACATTGCAGAAAACCGTATAGAGGGATTTTTCGCTCCTTCATATTATGATTGACAGGAGGAATGAAATTGAAATCAAAAATTCTTTTTACTTTCCTGATTATTGCGATTGTTATTATCGGATTTAACGGTACGGACATCGCAAACCGTATTTTCGGGATCAGCGATGTCGAACAGACTGCCGTTTCCAAAAATTCGATAAAAACCGACGCTGTTTATATATCCTCATATGATGAAATATCCTTCGATCCTATGAAAATAATAGACTATCCAAGCAGACAATCTACATTTATTATCGCAAGTGAAGATATCTTGTTCGGAACCTCAAGCTCATCGCCTTTCACAATGAGCGATATGATAGAAATGCTCATCCAGAATATCAGTCTTTACAGTGACAAAACCGCTTATGCCGAACCTGCTGACATGGATATCTCAAAAATGATATATGTCGATTCAAACGGTTATTTTTTCGTTCAAAAGCATAAATATTACAATAACAAGCATGAAGAAAGATACGTTGATATGATTTTGGACGGCAGTTCTTTTGAGATTATCTACCTTAACTTTTATGATGATACTAAATATAATCCAACGTCTGCTCAGGTTCAGAAAGGAATCAGCAGACTTCAGGAATACAGCAATGCGTATTTTGATTCTATAAACGAATACCATGATATTGATAATTGGATATTCCATTCTTATGATGTTCAGCATGGATATATCGATGAAGAGCCTGTTTTTCATTTTGATGCAACAATTTTTGAAGCAAAAGAAATACTCGCTGCCTATATATCATCAGCTTGCAGAAACGCTAACACTGCCTCTAAAATATCGGGAGGAAGTAATCCTGTAATCAAATTCTTCATGAACGTTACAGCTCCATCGCTTATCACGTTTGAAGATGAAATATTATATGGCGAAAAGTTCTATGACAACATTAATTATGATGCACCTTTTATAACTACATTCCAGGTATTAAACTCGTATAATCTATTTTATGATGTTATATACAGCGGTGCGTCATCATATGCAAATGGAGAATATGATATAAAATACGGAAGTTCATCGCCATATGACAATGCGGAATATGCTCCTTATAACGGACGTATCTATCAGACAATAAAGACAAACAATTTAGAAAAGTTTGTTATTATTTATAATATCGTGACAAATGAGATAGAGGGATTTTACATCAAACCTATTGAAAGACTTTGGTGAAATACTCGCTTCTCTTATAAAAAGAAAACGTAGGACGGATAATGGT
>CAJKFZ010000230.1 GCA_905199285.1 uncultured Ruminococcus sp. | reverse complement strand
GTGAAGTATGCTACAATACCCAACAAATTTTTATCCCGAGAACGTGGCGATAGATACCGATGAAGAAAACAACATCGAGTTCACGTTCAACGGAGATTTTTTAACGGCAGTCACATTCAGGACGATCAACTACATGACCGGCGAAGCAGTTGACAGCTATCGTGTCGCATCGAATCAAGTTCCGGGATGGTATAACGGTGACAGAGTTATGGTGAGAGGCTTATCAAACCTGAAGAATGGAGACGATTACACCATTGAAATGCTGCTTACCCAAACCGACGATTCCGGAAGTCCGCTGTACGACATGGCAGTATTAAGCGGAACGGTTTACTCCGTGCAATCGGACAACAAAACAAGTATTTTCATAGCTGACCGCATAACCAATATTTACGAATGGGACAAGTCAAAAAGTATCAAAAAGCCGACAAAATACAGAGATTTCATAGCCGCCGGAATGATCGTCAGGATAAATAACGAATCACATTTCATAGAAAGCTACAACGTTGAAACAGGTGAAATAATTTTAGATTCATCCTTTTCGTTTGACATATCAGAGGGCATGAAATATGTGATCAAATCCAATTATCTGATATCGGCGCAGTACTTCTTTCGATGCAGAAGCACTCCAACAATAACTCCTTCGCTGACGCTGTACAATAATTTTTACAATAACGACTTTACAGCCAGCGCTGAATATAGTCAGGCGGAAAATTCAATGATAAATTATTATCGGCTATATTTATATTACTCAAATATGGGAGCGCATCATGCGTCAACGAAACTAATAGCTTCAACTGATAAAATTTACTCGCAGAAAATAAATTACATCTTCCCGAATGTTATTCAGACAGAACGATCAACAGATATAAAACCTGTATATCAATTGGTCTGCGAAGTTGTTACACAGGACGGCATGACTGCAACCGGCGAATACATCATGGAAATGCCTGTCACAAATGCCAAGTTGAACGTATCGAATCTAAGTACGAAAATTGACAAAGAAAAGAATACATTTAAAATGTCTTTTTATTACGATATAACAAATAAAAACGCTGACGAAAAGCTGATGCACGATAATATCAGAATCATCCGTGAGAATGCAGATACAGGTGAAAATCTGTATATCAGCACAAGTTCACATTCAAACAGGATAAAAGTCAGCGTGATCGATTACGCATTCCCTACCCACGGAAATTATGTCTACAAAATAACCGGACTTTTAGGCAACGGAGCTGTTTGTGACGGAACTGTGGAAGTACCTGTTTCGCCCAATTTAACCGGATATACGATTACAAATATAAGTCAGGGCGGTGACGGAAAATACATCGCAGGAGATATATGGCGCTTCTCTGCCGACATAAAAAATACAACTGTAACGCAGAATATCGACCGTTATCTGCATATCGGATATGGACAATATCCTGTTACTTCTTCTACGGATGTTGATTATCTGAGCGGAACATTGACCGGTATGCTCGGCTATTTGAATTGTGAAACCAAAGAATATACGGACGATATCGCTCTCGTAAAGGAGTGGCGGAAGTTTATTACTCAGCCAACAATGTTTATGCTGAAATCGCAGAAGGGAGATGTGTGGTTTGTGAATATTGTCGATAATCCAACGACCGAATATCAGGAAGATCATCATAAATTCCCCACATCATTCAGCTTTAACTGGGTTGAGGTCGCAAGAGATATAACGGTCAGCCAGATATACGGCACGGAATGAGGTGATTTGCCGTGGAATACTTTAACGTCTATAACAAGCGGTATATTCAGATTTTAAGAACTCCCCCGCTCCATTACAAGATAAGGCTCGAACTTTTAGGCGAATATGAAAATGTCCTTGGTGAGATCACTAAGGACATTTCTGTTGCTGCTCAAGGGCAAATAAATATTTCAAGACAGTCGGTCACAAGACGATCGTGTTCGCTTACTCTTTTTGGTGTGGAAAATAAGTATCTCCCCTGTCCTGATTCACTTATCTGGTTCGGGAGAAAATTCAAGCTCCTTATCGGCATAGTTGATAAGAGCAATAACGATATCTACTGGTGGTCGCAGGGAGTTTATTTTATTCAAAGCTCCGGTTCGGACGGAACAACCGTAAATATTGAAGCTGTTGATAAAGGAGGTGCGTTGGACGGTTCGCTGTCAATAAATTTGCTCCAAAGCAGCTATGTCATTGAAAAAGGCAGTAGAATATCTGACGTTATCAAGGATACTTTAATGCTTGACAGCGGACGAGGAGCTATTGATCCCATTCCGCCGATAATCGATACATATTTTAATGATGTGCTGACCGAAAGCGATATTACGATCAATGCCAATTCTTACATAGGCGATATTTTCAGTGCATTGGCTGAGAACTATAAATGCGACGTATATTATGACTCCGACGGTCATATGAGATTTCACAAAACAGTGGACGCTCAATATGCCGACGGTTACAAATATCTGGCGCATCAGTGGGACTACAACGACGACGACGCTTGGTACGGCAACCGAAATTATCAGTATAATTTTGACGGTTACAACAGCGTGACTGTTTATACAAATATCAGCGAAACAGAAAATGAAGGCGGCGAAAATTTAAACGTATCATACACAGCAAGAAACAACAATCCCCTGTCTCCTCTCAGAGTAAGTCTTATCGGCGTCCGAAGCACGGAAGCAAAGGAAATAAAATACGTTAATGTTTCACGAAACGAAATGGAAAGACGCTGCAAAGATTTGGGAGACTATTTGCTCCTGAAAGAATCGTTCCTTGGCATGACATTAAACTTCGATTCACCGATAATACCCCATATGGACGTTGACAAGCCTATCGGAATTACAGACAAAAAGTTTAAACTCGACAATAGCGTTTTTATCGTGCAGTCAATAACAATACCGCTTTCTGCCGGAGCTATGAATATTTCAGCAACGAATATCAACTGGCTTCCGAATAATTTTGACATAGAAGGAAGGAGTGAGAATTTTTGAATGATCTGATTCAGCTGATCGACAGACGTATAAATAAGCAATTACGGGAATCAACGGCTTTAAGCTCCGTCCCCTGCCGTATATCAGAAGTATATCCTAACGGCAATGTAAAGGTGTTGGTTATCAATAATAATGCCGAATATACTGTTCCAAATTACTCCGGTTCTGATTTGTTTAAAGGCGAAGAGGCACAGTTATTTTTTCAGGGAGATATTTCGCTGGGCAGATTTATGTATGTGGGAGCTTCTGTAAATAAGCAAAGCGGAGGCGCATTCAGCTTCGTATCCGGCAGTAAGATGCCGGGGGAAGTGTTTACACAAGAACGAGTGGTTTCAAGAATTAATTTTCGATGCACAGAGCGTACTCCATGTCTGCTCTTTTTTAATGCGTCAGTTTTTGGAAGTAAAGCAGGAGATCTTAACATCAAAATATACATTGACGATATTATATCTGACTTCACTTCGATCACTACGCTGAACTTGAACGAATATCGTACGGTTTCATTTTCCTTGCCTGAGTTTTTCAGCTCCGGTGAGCATCATGTAAAAATAACGGCTTGCGGTTCGGGGAATTTTACTTCAATCAATTCTTACGTTCTGGGGCATAACATAGAGAATTATGAATATTATGAACCAACAAATGAAAACGATTACATTTTCATATCAGATAAAAACGAATGTGGTATAATTTACTACATGGGAGAAAGCAAATGTCCCGAAATTCCTGCAATGCTGCAAGGAAAACCAGTTACTAAGTTGTATGCTACATCATTTAATTACAGTTATGTTACTAATGTTTACATACCGGAGGGAGTTGAAGAAATAGAATGACAAGATAATTGACAAAAATTGACACCTATGTTATAATATATTCGTAGGGTGCTGCATAACGGTAGGCGGTTCTCCCGAAAGGGAGGTGATAGGCTATGACATTTTCGGATTTAATAGAATTCGTTATAATGCTCACAGGCGTTATCACTCTTGTTTACAAGGTCACTAAAGACCATTCTGACAAGAAATAATTTCTTTACATAAATAAAGAAACACCGCCCAAACTCGACCAAAAGTTTACGGTGTTTCTTTAATACCTAAAATTCTTGGGAGAACCGCTTATCGCAGTACTCTTTCTATATATATTATACCATAATAAACGAAAATGTCAAGCGCTTTGAGAAATTTCAAGGCGCTTATTTTTATAACAAGGAGGCTAAGAATGCAGGGTGACGGAACACAGTCAAATCCATACATCCCAACAGCATGGGACGAATTCGTATATGCCGTAGGCAAGGACAAGCAGA
>CAJKFZ010000229.1 GCA_905199285.1 uncultured Ruminococcus sp. | reverse complement strand
TCTTTCAATTCTTCTCATAGGCGGAATCGGTTTTATCGGATACAGTGTTGCTGATCCGATAATCAATTACAATAAGAAAAAAGGCGACCAGGATACCTCTGTTTCAGTGCAGGCAACAACTTCGGCGGAGGAAAATTCTCTTGCGAGTGAAATGATCACTGATAATGCCGATCCGGAAAATCCCTATATTCATCAGAATATTAATTCTGAAACTTACATGGCGGCGGCATTAAAAGAATCCGATCTTATGAATTCTGATACGCTGAAGCTTGCGCTCGACCGACTCCCGACCGGACAGAATATCGAATATATCGAAGTTCCTTTGAAAGTGAGCGGCGGAGGAATTTACTACTCAAGTTCTGTTTATTACGCTTCAAGTGCGCAGGCTTTTCAGAATATGCTTACTTTGCAGGAAATAGTAACAGCAATTCAAAATGCCGGATATAAACCTGCTGCGATCATAAGCACTTTCAATGATAACCTCCTTCCCGTTATCGACAGAAACGCTGGTTATCGTACTTATAACACCGATGAGCAGTGGATAGACGATGATTACAATGCCGGGGGAAAACCCTGGACTACGCCGTATTCTCAGACCTCACTGAATTATATTTCTGATGTCGTCAGTGAAGTTTCTTCCTCAGGATTTGAAAAAGTTGTATGTTCGGACTTTATTTTCCCGAATTTCCGTCAGTCCGATCTTGATATGCTCGATCCCGAGCTTGCTTCCGGAGGCAGAGCGAGAGCAATGACTTCTGCGGCAAATCTTTTTAACGATAAGATCCTTTCCAATGGTTCGGCAATGTTTATCGAAGTGTCGGCAGCGGAGCTTATAAAGGGCAATAACGATATTTTGCAGCCTATGCTGCTGAATGTTAAGACTGTAGTCCTCAACATTGACATTGATGAACTCAGCAATGGAGTTTATTCCAAGGATACCGTTTACGAGTTTACAGGAAAAGCTTCCGATAAGGCAATAAAGGCTATTGATATGGTCGAGGATTCTCTTGCTGATTTCAATGTTGCTGTGAGAATTTCAGGCGATTCTGCAAATATGTCTGAGATTCTGGAAGCAAGGGATGAACTTGCTGAAAAGGGTTATAAATCATTTGTAATAGGATAATAAATCTTAAATTCCGGTTGAAGCCGGAGAATGGAGAAAAAAATGGCTGAAAATTTTAAGGTATCTCTTCAGAGAGTAATAGACGAGTTTAAACTTGAGGTTATTTATATTCATAAAGATGCAAACGATGTTATGATCGATGAAAACGATGTAAACAGACCGGGCTTGCAGCTTATGGGTTTTTATGAATATTTTAATCCCGAACGCATACAGATCATAGGTAAAATGGAGTTTGCGTATCTTTCAACAATTGATGAAAAAACAAGAAGAGAAAGACTCCAGCTTCTTTTTTCACAAAGGATACCGGCTCTTATAATTACAAGAGAACTTCCATATTTTGCTGAAATGCTTGAGCTTGCAAAAGAGTATGAGGTTCCGCTTTTAAGAAGCAAGGAGAGCACTTCCAACTTTATGTCGGGACTTATCGCATATCTCAATCTTACGCTGGCTCCGAGAATAACACGTCATGGTGTACTTATCGAGATTTACGGCGAGGGAGTTTTCATAACAGGCGAATCAGGCGTCGGAAAAAGCGAAACGGCTATCGAGCTTGTTAAAAGAGGTCATCGTCTCGTTGCCGACGACGCTGTTGAGATACGAAAAGTGTCGAATATAAGCCTTGTCGGAAGCTCGCCTGATAATATCCGTCACTTCCTTGAATTAAGAGGTATCGGAATTATAAATGCCCGCCGCCTTTTTGGTATCGGAGCTGTTAAAATGACCGAAAAACTCGATCTTGTTGTAGAACTCGAACAGTGGAATCCTGAGAAAATCTACGACAGAATGGGGGTTGATACGGAATTTGTGTCGCTTCTTGGAGTAAAGGTTCCGTCTCTTACGATTCCTGTAAAGCCGGGACGAAATCTTGCGGTTATCCTTGAAGTTGCCGCTATGAACAACAGACAGAAAAAAATGGGCTACAACGCTGCTCAGGAGCTTCTTAACAGACTCGGAATGGAGTCCGACGCAAAAGAAGTTGTCCGTGATTATGAAGCGTTCTGATCCGGAAGTTGAATTACATACCTAACTATTAACTTTTGGAGGAACATAATGATCAATACAGATGAACTTACTCAGCTGTGTAAACAGCTTGGATGCCGGATAACTCCGGAATGTTCGTTAAGCGAATATATCACTTTTCGTTTTGGAGGACCGTGCAGAGCGCTTATAAGCATAAATTCCGCAAATTCCGCAGTTGAACTGATAAAATATATGAAGCAGAACAATGTTCGTTACGGCATCATCGGAAGAGGAAGCAATATTATCGCTGCTGATGAAGGCTTCGATGGAGTGATCCTGCTGTTCGGAGGAGATTTTGCCGGTATAAAGCAGGAGGGGAATACTATCCGATGCGAAGCAGGAGCGCTACTTGCTTCAGCTTGCGTTCATGCGCAGCAGGCTTCTTTAAGCGGAATGGAGAACCTTTTCGGCATTCCCGGAACAGTCGGCGGAGCGCTTTATATGAATGCCGGAGCATACGGCAGTGAGATGAAAGACGTTGTCGTTTCGGCTGAATATCTCGACGGCGACTGTAATATCCGTACTATAACGAGCGATGATATGCAGCTTTCATATCGTCACAGCATTTTTTCGGATTCTTCATTTGTGATACTTTCTGTGACAATGGAGCTTTCCGAAGGAAATTCCGAGGAGATAAAAAATGCTATGAACGAATGCATGGCTAAAAGAAGCTCTAAACAGCCGCTTGAATATCCGAGTGCAGGAAGTACTTTCAAACGACCGGAGGGGAGCTATGCTTCTCTGCTCATAGATCAGTGCGGTTTGAAGGGAATGACCTGTGGCGGGGCTATGGTAAGTGAAAAACACGGCGGATTTGTGGTAAACAAGGGCTATGCGACCTGTGCGGACGTTCTTGAGCTGTGTTCCAAGGTCAGGGAAATCGTAAAAGAAAAAACAGGTTACACACTTGAACTTGAACCGATAATACTACGTTAGGATTTTGTTTGAAATCATAGGGAATGGAGGCATTTATGCAGCTTTTAATTGTAACAGGTATGTCCGGCGCAGGAAAATCAAGCGTTATGGACGTTATGGAAGATATTGGATATTATTGTATTGACAATATTCCTCCGAAACTTATTTCAAAATTTGTTGATCTCTGCCGACAGTCGGAAACCGAGATAACAAAGGTAGCCGTAGCCGTAGATATCAGAACAGGTGATATGTTTGCCGAGATTTTCCGTTCATGGCAGTATCTTAAAGACGATAAGGATGTTGATGTAAAGGTTCTTTTCATTGAAGCAAGCCATGATGTTCTTATGATGAGATATAAGGAAACACGCCGCAAGCATCCTTTACAGGAAAAATTCAGTGGCAATATCCACGAAGCGATCGCCTATGAATGGCAGCAACTTTCGCAGCTCAGGGAAATTGCAGATTATTACATAGAAACAACTTCTCTTACAGCTTCTCAGCTTAAAGAGCAGATCAAGGCTATATTTCTTGAAAAAAGCTCTGATTCTCTTCTTATCAAGATCATGTCATTCGGATTCAAATACGGTGTTTCAACCGACTGCGATCTCGTTTTTGACGTAAGGTGTTTGCCTAATCCATATTACATAGAAAATCTTCGTAATCATACCGGATGCGAAAGCTGCGTAAGGGACTATGTTATGGGATTTTCTCAGTCACAGGAACTTTTTGATAAGCTTATCGATCTTATAGATTATCTGATTCCGCTTTATGTTCACGAGGGTAAAAGTCAACTCGTTATCGCTTTCGGATGTACCGGCGGAAAGCATCGTTCTGTTACCTTTGCTGAGCTTATGGCTAAACATTTAAGCGAAAAGGACTACAGAATTCAGAAATATCACCGTGATATTACAAAAGATAAAAAGTTCTGATAGGAGTGGATCTATATATCTTTTTCAAATGATGTTAAAAATGAAATCCGTTCGTCTGTAAATGATAAAGATAAACGTTTTGCCTGTCTCTATGGAATTTTGCTTTTCAGCAAGATTCTTTCCAAAGAGAAAATCTGCTTTCAGACTGAAAGCAAGACGTCTGCGGAAATTTTCAGTGGACTTTTTAAAAACGTTTTTCATATTGAACCGGAGTGCTGCGAGAATTTAAGAAGAAACGGTTCGGTTCTTTACAGATTTGACATTTCAAATGTCTCGGTTATTGGGGATGTTTTTAGGAGATATAAGCAGGAAACTTCC
>CAJKFZ010000228.1 GCA_905199285.1 uncultured Ruminococcus sp. | reverse complement strand
AAACGGCATTTTCTTTCATTTCAGCATCACGGTCTACCAGATATTTCACCGCATAAGCAATTGCCTCCTCGCACAATGCTCCCATTCTGATAAGTTCGTTATTCAGCTGTAAAAGCTGTTCATCAAAACGATTTCTCATATCAACCAAACCTCCCCGTAATATAATCTTCTGTACGCTTGTCAGCAGGATTGGAAAACATTTTATCCGTGCTGTCAAATTCCACTACTTCCCCCAACAGGAAAAATGCTGTTTTATCTGCAATTCTTGCTGCCTGCTGCATATTGTGAGTAACCATGATAATTGTGTACTTTTCACGGAGTTCAACAGCCAGATCCTCAATTTTCGATGTAGAAATCGGATCAAGTGCAGAAGTTGGCTCGTCCATAAGCAGGATTTCCGGCGCTACTGCAAGGGCACGGGCAATGCAAAGTCTCTGCTGCTGACCGCCGCTCATGCCCAACGCACTTTTTTTCAGTCTGTCCTTGCATTCGTCCCATATTGCCGCCTTACGCAGGGAATCTTCCACAATCTCATCAAGTCTGACCTTTGATTTGATTCCGTGAATCCGAGGTCCATAGGCGATATTATCGTAAATGCTCATCGGGAACGGATTCGGCTTCTGAAATACCATACCCACACGCTTCCGAAGAATATTGACATCATAATTTTTGTAAATATCAACGCCGTCAAAAGTGATTTCACCCTCGATACGACAGCCTTCCACAAGATCATTCATGCGGTTCAGAGATTTCAAAAATGTAGATTTTCCGCAGCCTGACGGTCCTATCAATGCTGTAATCTGCCTTTCCGGTAAGGCAATGTTGATATCTTTCAGAGCGTGATTTGCTCCGTACCAAAGATTCATATTTTTCGCTTCAATAATATTATCTTTCACGTTCATTGTCCTTTCTTCAGTTTCTTTGCCGCAAATTTGGCGGATAAATTTAATAACAGCGTCAGTATCAGCAGTACCGCTGCAATAGCAAATGCCGTATCGAAATCACCACGCTCTTTCGCATACATATACAGAGAAACCGTCAGCGTTGAACCTGCTTTTCCGGGAGTAACAGCCTCCAATATTCCCAATACCTCATTTGCCATACCTGCCGTAAAAAGCAGCGCTGCACTTTCGCCGACAATTCTTCCAACAGATAAAATACAGCCCGTTACAATACCATCCACTGCTGATGGCAGTACAGTTGTCCGTATCATGTACCATTTTCCTGCACCCAATGCCAGTCCGCCCTCACGATAACTATCAGGAACTGTTTTTAAACTCTCCTGCGTTGTCCGGATAATTGTCGGAAGAGTCATGATAACCAGTGTTAAAGCTCCTGCGATAAGACTTGTTCCAAGAGAACAAAACTGCACAAATATCAGCATTCCCACAAGTCCGTAAATAATTGAAGGAATGCCTGCAAGAGTTTCTATCGCCAGTTCTATCAGGCGAACGGCTTTTTTATTTTTAGCATATTCATTCAGATAGATCGCAGCGCCTACGCCCAGTGGAAGAACAATAACAAGCGTCATCAGAATGATGTACAGCGTGTTCAGGATATTAGGAAGGATTCCCGTTGTTTCATTTAAAAGACTCGGCTTGGAGGTGAGCAACTTCCAAGAAATATGGGGCAGACCTTTCAAAAGAATACATAGAATGATTCCAAATAATACGAGACATATCATACTCGCAGCTAACCATATCAGACCATTCAGAATGGCACATTTTATTTTTCGTGACCTTGAAATTTTTTCGCTCATATCATCACTTCCTGTTCTTTTTTACGATCAGATTCAGCACAAGATTGATACCCAGAATGAACACAAACAGCACCAACGCTACAGAAAACAATGCCTGTCTCTGCAATCCTGAAGAATAGGACATCTCGCTTGCAACTGCTGTTGTGAGAAAGCGGACGCTTTTGAACAATCCGGGCATATTGGCAACGTTTCCTGCTACCATCATGACCGCCATTGCCTCGCCGATCGCCCTGCCGATTCCGAGTACCACTGATGCAAGAATACCGCTTTTGGCGGCAGGCAATGTCACCTTGAAAATTGTTTCCGTTTTGGTTGCTCCCAATGCAAGAGAGGCTTCTTCATATTCTTTTGGAACTGCACGAATTGCCGTTTCCGATACGGAAATGACCGACGGCAATATCATAACGGCGAGGACTAAAATTGCCGAAAAAAGATTAGCACCGTCAGGCAGTCCGAACATTTCACGTACTGCCGGAACAATGATGATCATTCCAACAAGTCCGTATACAACGGAGGGGATTCCTGACATCAGGTTGACTGCACCGCTTACAAATGATGTTGTTCGTTTTCCTGCGATCTTTGTAAGAAAAACTGCACATAAAATTCCCAGCGGAACGCCTATCAGAATTGCACCGAACGTGCCGTAAACAGAGCTCAGAATAAATGGCAGGATTCCATAAGACGGCTCAGCAGCTGTGGAAGCCCATTTTGTACCGAACAGGAACTCCGTCAGACCAATCTCTCCGATTGCCGGAGTTCCTGAAACAACCAGAAATATTGTGATAACCAGTACAAATGCCACAGCAACAAATCCACATACGGTAAATATCACATTCATACTTTTTTCAAGAAGTCCTGAGATTTTTTTCAATTTTCCCATGTTAGCAGCTTCTTTCTTCTGCGTCAGATTCAATACTTTACTTTGCAACGGGAACTGCACCTGCCTTTGTGATATACTCGTCAGCATCGCTGCTCATGCAGAAATCAAAGAAATCTTTCGCAGAACCGGTCAGTTCCTTATCTTTTTTTGTAACAAGTACAAAATTACGCTGAATCTTGTAATCACCGCTGAGAATCGTTTCATCAGACGGCATAACACCCTCAACGCTGATTGTCTGCACCTTATCGCTGACGGATGCCAAAGAAGCGTATCCGATCGCATTTGGATTAGAAGATACTGTCTGCACCACATCTCCTGTAGATGTCAGCTCCTGTGCATACTTGCAGCTGTCAGCCGTTCCTGTGATAGATTCAAATCCGTCACGTGTTCCTGACGCCGCTTCTCTTCCGATGCATACAATGGGTGCATCTTTACCGCCGACCTCCTGCCAATTGGTGACTTCTCCCGTATAGACCTGTGCAATTTGTTCGACTGTTAAATCAACAACAGGATTTTCGGGATTTACAATGACAGCAATGCCATCAATAGCAACGACTGTTTCATTCAGATCCACCTTTTCCTCATCCTTGAGATTACGGCTTGCAAGACCGATATCACAGCGTCTTTCCTGTACCGCCTGAATGCCTGCTCCTGAACCTGTGGGATTGTATGTAACCTTCACATCTGAATTTTTTTCCATATATGCTTCACTCAAATATCCTATCACCTTTTCCATGGAAGTCGAACCGTCTATGGATACTGTTTTCTGAGAACTGTCACCGCAGCTTGTCATCGTTCCCATAGCGAGAACAGCTGCTACTACCATATTACTCCAAATTTTCGTTGTTTTCATCATACTGATTTTCCTTTCAGAATTGATTTTTTTATTTTGCCTTTCAGCATATTCAGTATACTGCTTTTCATGTAAAGTTTGAAATCATCTGTATGTAAATTGTATGTTAAGTCATGTTATTTTTTCGTGTCAGAAGAAATCCGCTTGTAATTGCCGTCAGTGGTGCAACTGTAACAAGTCCAAATGACCCTACAATTGTATGAACGATCTCGGCAGCAACGTATTTATAATTCAATATGAACTCAATTGGCGTTCCCTGTGCCATGAATACCATAAGAAGTGCGATATAACTTCCCGAATAGGCAAGCAGGAGCGTTGTTGTCGTTGAACCGCATCTGTTTTTTGTGCGCAGGTGTTAAACTTTAAAATCAGATTTGGTATTTTTGCACCCATTACACTAATTATAGCGCTAATTCCCATACTGACATCAAGATTTCCAATAATGGTTCGGATATCCTAGATTCTTATCTCAAGCAGGATACTATTCGGATTTTTGATTTCATAGTGTAACAGAAAATACCATTAAAGTTGACAATGTACTACTAAATGCTATATAATATATGAAGGTGTATACGAAATGAAATTAGAGACGTTTGATAAAATTAAAAATGGCATGAAAATAATCGAATTTCGACTGTATGATGAAAAACGTCAGCAGGTGAAAGTCGGTAATTTTGTTGAATTTTCAATTCTTGAAAAAACTTGGATATAAGGCTGATGAAATGCCAGAGCCGAATCATATGGATGCTTATTATTTCAGAGAGAAACGGACTAAGTATGGAGTTGTTGGAATTGAGATAGAAGCATATAATTTATGATA
>CAJKFZ010000227.1 GCA_905199285.1 uncultured Ruminococcus sp. | reverse complement strand
GGAGCTTGTCCGCCGACTGAGAAAAGCCGGAGCAAAAAGTTCCTACGAAATCGGATGCGGAGTCCATGTTCATATCGGTGCAAACGGACACACACCGCAGAGCCTCAGAAACCTCGCAAATATCATGGCGGCTCACGAGGAACTTTTGATAGAAAGCCTGAAAATTGACAGAGACCGCACAAACAGATATTGCCGAACAGTAAACCCACGATTTTTGGAGCAGCTCAACAGCAAGAAACCCACAACGATGGCACAGCTTGCGGACATCTGGTACAGCTCACAGGGATGCACCTACGGCAGAAATCAACACTACAATGACAGCAGATATGCCCAGCTCAACATGCACAGCGTGTTTACAAAAGGCACGATTGAATTTCGACTTTTTCAGTTCAACAAACCTGAAAACGGCAGACAGAACGGACTTCACGCAGGCGAATTGAAAACCTTCATTCAGCTCGCACTTGCCCTTTCCGAAATGGCAAAGGAGCTGAAAACTGCAAGCCCAAAGAAAAGCACTTCCGAAAACAAAAAGTTTTTGATGAGAACATGGCTGATCAGACTTGGCTTTGTCGGGGATGAGTTCAAAACAGCAAGAGAAATTCTGATGCGAAACCTTGAGGGAAACGCAGCATGAAGATACGGTGCATAACGCAGGAGGCTTCCTCCTGCTGCCCTAACCGCCACCTACGGGTGGCTTAAGGCAGTAGAAGGAAGTTTTCTTCGGAAAGGAAAGATTACAATGAAAAAATACTACCTTGCCTACGGTTCAAACCTCAATGTTCAGCAGATGAAGTACCGTTGTCCTGATGCAAAGCCTGTCGGAACAGCATGGATTCACGGCTACCAGCTGATGTTCAAGGGAAGCAAAACAGGTTCTTACCTTACCATTGAAAAAGCCGAAAAATCCAAAGTTCCCGTTGCAGTATGGGAGGTTTCGGAAGCCGATGAATGCAGGCTCGATGCCTACGAAGGCTGCCCGACTTTTTACTATAAAACCGAAATGGAGGTCACCGTAAACCGCCGAAAAATCAAGGCTTTTGTGTACATCATGCACGAGGACAGACCGCTGGGAATTCCGAGCAGTTCCTACGTGAGAACCTGCGTTCAAGGCTACCATGATTTCGGTTTTGATTTGAAGCATCTGCGGCTTGCCTTTGATTTAAGTGAAGGAGGTGTGAGAGATGAAAAGTGAAATCAGAGAACCAAGAACTTGCCCGAAGTGCGGATGCATCTACACGGAAAGACCTGCCCTTTCAAGAGAAGATAACGAAACTCTTGTTTGCAGCGATTGTGCAACAAAAGAAGCGTTACAGAGCATCGGAGTTTCCTCCGAGGAACAGGAAAAAATTATCAGCATCATTCACCGCAACTGCTCCGAATAATCCCACACAAGCCGCCACGTTGCTCCACGTCCGCCGATTAAGATTCCTCCGCAAAGTTATGGGATTCACGAATCGGCGGCACACAGGGGCGACTGTGGGGCTTGTTTTTGAAAGCATATGTTACACAATTGTAAAAGCTGATTTCCCCCGATATTCTGTAGTTTTAGCCGCTTGATGTATTTCAGAAAGTATGGTAATATACTACACAACGGAACGGGAACACCGAGCCGAAATACAAATCAAACGGAGGAAACGATTATGAAATGGGAACAGGTTACAACAATGGAGTACCTCGAAATGAACGGATGCAGCACGCAGGGTGCGGTTCTGAAATATGGCGAAAAGGTTCTGGTATGCGGACTGACCTACAAAGGATTTGAAGCTGCCATTTACGACTTCATCGAAACGGAGGAAGAGACGGGGCTTTCCTACATCGAATGCCGCCTCGGATTGAATGAGATTGCCCCACATCCCTTCGATGACGGCGGCGATGCGATGAAGTGGTGCTTCGATCAGCTTGCAAAATAAGATGCTCAACCAACAAAAGCGGCAGCCCTTGAAAAAGGGGCTGTTGCTCGTACTTTCGTTTCCTCCGGCAGTACAATTTTTACCGATTTTTCGGTGTATCTTTGTGTAATTTATGATTCCAAAATGACTTGATTTCCTTGCTTTTTTATGGTAACATGGTTATAATGAGAGAAGAATCTCAATTAAAAGTTGCCCCAAGGGGCGTTCAGAATTATCATTCAAGACTTGCTTTTGGCAGGTCTTTTTTCGTATCGGAGGTGATGCAGAATGCGAAAATACAAGCCCACAAAATTTATGGCTGAGGATTCAAGATACAGTAAATCGGCGGCGGACTATGCCGTCAATTTTATTCAGTGCCTTTCTCACACCAAAGGAATATGGGCAGGCAAGAAGTTTGAACTGCTCGACTGGCAGGAGCAAATCATCCGTGACTTGTTCGGTATTCTGAAACCGAATGGGTATCGGCAGTTTAACACGGCATATATTGAAATTCCGAAGAAAAATGGCAAGTCTGAGCTTGCCGCCGCCGTTGCATTGCTGCTGACCTGCGGTGACGGTGAGGAACGTGCCGAGGTTTACGGCTGTGCTGCCGATAGACAACAGGCTGCCATCGTTTTTGATGTTGCTGCCGACATGGTGCGGATGTGTCCGGCATTGAATAAGCGAGTTAAAATCCTGACTTCGCAGAAAAGAATTGTTTTTATGCCTACAAACAGCTTTTATCAGGTACTTTCCGCAGAAGCCTACAGCAAGCACGGCTTTAACATTCACGGTGTAGTTTTTGATGAACTGCATACGCAGCCGAATCGAAAACTCTTTGATGTTATGACCAAAGGTTCAGGCGATGCAAGAATGCAGCCGCTGTACTTCCTTATCACCACTGCCGGAACTGATACTAACAGCATCTGCTATGAAGTCCACTCCAAGGCAAAGGATATCATCGAAGGCAGAAAACACGACCCGACTTTTTATCCGATCATTTACGGTGCAGATGAATCCGAAGACTGGACTGATCCGAAAGTGTGGAAGAAAGCAAATCCGAGCCTTGATAAGACTATCGGCATGGATAAGGTCGTGGCTGCGTGTAACTCTGCAAAGGAAACTCCCGGAGAAGAGAATGCATTCCGACAGCTTCGTCTGAATCAATGGGTAAAACAGGCAGTTCGTTGGATGCCGATGGAAAAGTGGGACAAATGCAAGGTTACTTTCAATGAAGAAATGCTTGCGGGACGTATTTGTTACGGCGGTCTGGACTTATCGTCCACAACCGATATTACGGCATTCGTGCTTGTTTTTCCTCCAACTGACGAGGATGATTGCTATTACGTTCTGCCGTACTTCTGGCTGCCGGAAGAAACGCTTCCTCTGCGTGTCCGCAGAGATCATGTTCCTTACGATTTATGGGAGCGACAAGGATTTCTGCTCACCACCGAAGGCAACGTTGTTCACTATGGATTCATCGAAAATTTCATTGATGAACTGGGAAAAAAGTTCAACATCAAGGAAATTGCATTTGACCGCTGGGGTGCTGTGCAGATGTCGCAGAACCTCGAAGATCTGGGATTTACACTGGTGCAGTTCGGTCAGGGCTATCGAGATCTTAGTCCGCCGACCAAGGAACTGATGAAGTTGACGTTGGAGCAGAAGCTTGCTCATAACGGGCATCCGGTTCTTCGCTGGAACATGGACAATATTTTCATCAAGCGTGACCCTGCCGGAAATATCAAGCCGGATAAGGAAAAATCCACAGAAAAAATCGACGGTGCGGTTGCATTGATTATGGCTTTGGACAGAGCAATTCGCTGCGGATGTGTTTCTGAGGATTCTATTTATGATACAAGGGATATGCTGATTTTATAGAAAGGAGCTTGCATATGGGTATTTTTACAGGATTATTCCAAAGCCGTGATAAGCCTCAGAACAGTTATGATTCTCCGTCCTACACCTATTTTTTCGGACGGACGCACGCTGGAAAACGTGTCACAGACAGAACGGCATTGCAGCATACCGTTGTGTATGCCTGCGTCAGAGTTCTGTCGGAGGCAATTGCAAGTCTGCCGCTTCACGTCTATAAATACACGGATAAGGGGAAAGAGCGAGTGCAGCAGCACCCGCTTTTTTACTTGCTCCATGACCAACCGAATCCCGAAATGACGAGCTTTATTTTCCGTGAAACGCTGATGTCGCATCTGCTGATTTACGGCAACGCTTATGCTCAGATAATCCGCAATGGACGTGGTGAGGTCATTGGATTGTATCCGTTGATGCCTGACAGAATCAAGGTTGACCGTGATGAGCGTAACCGCCTTGTCTATATCTACAGCCGATATGATGAAGCAAATCCAAACTTCAAGTTGCAGGGAGATATTATTCTCAAGCAGGAAGATGTTCTGCATATTCCGGGCTTAGGCTATGATGGCTTGGTCGGTTATTCGCCAATTGCTATGGCAAAAAATGCAATCGGAATTTCCCTTG
>CAJKFZ010000226.1 GCA_905199285.1 uncultured Ruminococcus sp. | reverse complement strand
TTTCTGTCAACAGGGCAACAGCATTTACTTGACTTTAAGATAATGTCATGCTATAATTGAAATGATTAAAAAAGTGTTTTTTGTAAGATTAAATGACATTAGTGATAAACGTTTTAAAAGATAATAAAAGATTTTTTGGAGCGAGTATTTATGAAAAATTCAAAAAAGTTGGTTATAATTACATTATCGGTCTGCCTGACGTTCGAGTGTTCAACAAAGAGCAGCCGCCTTGAGCAAAACAATAATGACAATGACTCTTCTTTTAGCATCGGAACAGAGATGCTTGGCGAATACGATGAGGATAGAAATCAGAGTTCCGATACAGATGCTGAACCGGTTACAGACAGCAGTACATCCGAGTCTGTCTCGCTTGCGCCAACGTGTATGCCTGTACTCTCGATTGCAGCAAAAAATCAGACAGGGGACATTATGAGCTTTGTTACTGAGCCTGTATCGCAATATGTTGCGGAATCCATCGCATCATGGACGCCCGGTTATCATATGCCTCCGACTCCGTATTACGAAGAATGCTATGTAACCCTCACCGATACTGACAATACGCTTTTGCTTGACACTGTAGAGGCAAATGTAAAAGTTCGTGGAAATTGGACTACTACATATGATAAAAAGCCGCTGAGGATAAAATTTTCAGAGAAACAGAATATGCTCGGTCTTAACAATGGCGCTCAGATGAAAAACTGGGTACTTCTTGCTGGATACAAGGATGGCTCGCTGCTTCGTGATAAGACAGCTCTTTCGATAGCACGTGAAATTCTTGGTGAGGATGGTTTGTATGCGGCAGACGCTCAGTTTGTTGAGGTAGAAATAAATCACCAGTATTGGGGAGTTTATTTGCTCACGGAATTACAGCAGGTTAATCAAAACAGAATTGATATAACGGAGAACGGGAAGGACTATACAGGTACTGATATCGGATATTTTATGGAGTTTGACGGCTATTTTTGCAATGAGGAGCCTTTACAGCAGTTTTATGTAGATTATTCTGATAACGCTCCGCTGATTCCGTTCGACGGAAATGAAGGCAGCGGCAGGACTATTACCTGTCTCAGCGAAGGAGACGGAGATTATAAGCAAGTCATCGGTATCACGATCAAGAGCAATATTAATTCTCAGGAGCAGCATGATTTCATTGAGTCCTATATTAATAATGTATACAGAATAATGTACGCAGCCGCATACAACGATGAGGCTTACCAGTTCACACCAGATTATTCTTCAATTATGTTGACGAACTATATTACGCCGCAGGAGGCTGTGGAAAACGTTGTAGATGTACAGTCGCTGGCTGATATGTATATAATCAGTGAGCTTACCTGTGATGCCGATATCTATTGGTCAAGCTTTTTCATGGATGCAGACTTTGGTCCATACGGCAGCAAACGGCTCACCTTTGAAGCGCCGTGGGACTTTGATTCATCAATGGGCAATAAAGATCGCTGCGCAGATGCAGAGGGATTTTACGCTGCCAACATAGTTCCTGATGTAAACGATGTGTATGAGACTATCAATCCGTGGCTCGCTGTGTTGATGTATGAGGACTGGTTCAGGGATATTATCTCGGAAAAGTGGACAGCCACTTACGATTCGGGAATATTCAGGCGGGGAATTGAACAAATAATGATCGATGCAGAACAGTTCAGCAGCGCATTCGACCGCAACTATCATAAATGGAATAACATAATAAACAATCAAGCGTTTGCAGGCGAACTCTGTTACGATTCGCAAAAGTGCAGAACTCATGCAGAAGCCGCTGAATATCTTGAAAAATGGCTTTCTGACAGAGTTGATTTTCTCAACAATTACTGGCACGAATAAGAAGAAAATATTGTTTCATAATGTTTTCATAATAGAAGATGAATGCGGCAAATAAAACGTTTATACAGATGAAGATAAAAAGCTATTGGACGAGAAAATTGAAACGTTGAAAAACGTTTTGAACGGCGATATTAATATTCTGTATGATTATATTACTGATGCAATGAGATCGAAGATTGAAAATGGTAGTGAAAGTGTAGCCAAAATATGTCTGGAGCTTGCTGATATAGAATACGCATCAGGAGATCATGCAAGCGCTGCAAAGTATGTTGAAAAGAGCTTTTCATGCGCTTCGAGTTTCACAGATACAGAGTTTTCGTCTATAGTTGAGCGAATAAATGAGATCATACTCAATTCTGATGATCCGGAGGAGAGAAAACTTCTTTCTGATTACGTTGATTTGATGGTCAGAAATCGTATGCCAAAGGATATTCCGTCTATAGACACAACTATCCTCGACAGCGCTGCTGAAGTTTATGAAGAAGAAAATGAGAACAACAATTCCGGTTATAACTCCGATAAGGATTTTGAATCTGATGATCCTGAATCTATTTTTGACAGAGATGACAAAGATGATGATACATACAAAGAAGATGAAGAGGAAAACTCGGATAAATATTCAGATATTGATACCGATAGCGAAAAGGATGATATATATGAAAAATCATTAACATAGAATATTAATGATACGATCAACCAGATATCAGGCTCGATCAATGTGGTATCGATAAATACAAAGAATTTTCCGTCAGTTTCGGCAATGGCAGCTGTAGATGAAAATTACGCATCTTCATCTGAGGAATTTAAAGTCAATATGAACGTAACTGATGCCGAGGTAGGGATAGACGATTATGAGGTTGAAAAGATCGATTATGATACCATAAACGTTATTCTTGTTTGCGATGATTCAGGAAGCATGAGTGGTAATGCAAGAGACTGCCTTAGCGACGCTGTTAAAACATTTGCAAAGAAAACAGATGAAAATGTAAAAATAGGAATAGTTCCGTTTTCAAGCGAAGTCAATACCGATATGGCAAGCCCTCTCGGAGCGTCAGAAAGCGAGCTTATTGCAACTGCTGACGCACTACGTGCAAGCGGCGGAACTAATATTTATGATGCAGTAAAATATGCAAATGCACTATTTTCAAGCAATGAGAACGATTTGAATATAATGATACTAATGAGCGATGGAAATGACGGTATTCCTTCCGGTGAAGAATTGGAACAGCTCAGAGCAGATTGCGTAAGCAGAGGGATAACCATCTATACGGTCAGACTTGGCTCTTCTGTAGATGCAGGACTTCTTGAAGAATATGCGGGATATGGCAACGGCGAATATTTTTATGTTAATACCCCTGAATCAATAGAATCTTTCTATAACTATATATTCAACATAAGCAAGAACCGCTATCGCATAAAATATGACGCCGTAGATACATATCTGGTTGACAGACGGCTTGAAGTGAGGTATAACGAATCCGATACGATTTATGGAGAGTAGTATTATTCACTTTTCTCAAACGATCTTGACGACAAGCTTAACGATGATATCAGTATTACAGTAAATAATGTTGTTATAAACGGACTGAGAGAGAATGGTATATTATACCGATTATTCTCAGGATCTTACTCTATGCGGAGACGGATTTGAAAATGATGCAAAAATCTCTGTAGAACTTCATGGAGCAGGGACTTATTCATGTACGGTTGAATACAAAGATGCGAATAATGCAAAGGTAACAGTTCCGGAAAAAGTTCCGATAGGACTTTATGATGTATATGTAACTTATAATGGAAAACGTGCTGTTTTTCCAAGCGGACTTATAGTTTCCAGCGGTGATACAAATGTTGTAAGATTCGGAGAATATGTTTTTACTGCGTCAAATCTTGAGAGATCTGATGATTTTGTAAAAATGTCAGGAGTAGTTCAGCTAAACGGATGGCTCGGATTTACAGATGCAGTAACTCTTTCCGGCGATCTTGCGGAAGATTACGATATCACCATGAAATACGGAAAAACCTATATGCAGTATACTGATACTCAAATCGGCGGACTTTCGGGTTATTTTGCACAAAAAGGATATACGTCTCATCTTCCAGTCAACGGAGAGGTAACGCTGTATAATGATGTTTCAGTTAAAGGTTCTTCTGATGATTATCCTGTTCAGAATATTCCGGTCTATGCTTTGAGTGTTACTGATCTTATGGATCTTGAAACGGCAGGTTTAGCAATTTATCCGAACAGGGCGGTCATCAGCTTTGATGAATTTACAACAAAGGCGCCGTTTCAGGATAAAATATTAACTGCCAAGGGTAAAAAAGATCCGTTTAAATTTTCTGTTGACGGAGGCGCAAAGCTTATTTTCAGCAAGGACAAGATCGAATGTAATGCTGAAGTTAAGGTTAAAAATAATGATAAAAAAGAATTTTCAAATTTCAAGCTCGGAAATATGTACACGAATCTTGGAGGATTTGAACTAAAGTTTAATACAATGGAAGGCGAATTTGAATTGTGGCTTCCATTGGTTCAAGGATTATCTGAATTTTATTGCTTCCGCTGAGCTGTAG
>CAJKFZ010000225.1 GCA_905199285.1 uncultured Ruminococcus sp. | reverse complement strand
AAAGTCAAGCATTATCACCATTTTTTTAAATATTAAACAATTCAAACACTGTCTTTTATTCGATTGATCGCCCCTTTTTCAAGACGTGATACTTGTGCTTGAGAAATTCCGATCTCGTTCGCTACTTCAACCTGAGTTTTTCCTTTAAGAAATCTGAGATAAAGGATATTTCTTTCACGGTCTCCAAGATTTTTGATTGCATCACGAATAGATATTTCATCCATTTTACTTTCAACGTCGTTGCGGTCGCCGATCTGATCCATAATGTAAACGGTGTCCTCAGAATCGGAATAAACTGGTTCGTAAAGCGAAACCGGGTCGCTTATACTTTCAAGAGCGATAACGACGGACGAGCGTTTCTCACCTATTTCCCTGGCAATTTCCTCCATATTAGGCTCACGCTGAAGCTCGCAGGTTAGCTTTTCTTTCGCCTGTATCGCCTTATATGCCAGATCACGCAAAGAACGGCTTACCTTTACATGACTATAATCACGAAGATGCCGTCGAAGCTCTCCGCTTATCATAGGAACACAGTAGGTTGAAAAACGAACTTCCTTAGTTAAATCAAAATTATTTATTGCTTTTATAAGTCCGACAACACCTATCTGAAAAAGATCGTCAACATCCTCTCCCCTGCCTGTAAAACGCTGTATTACGCTTAAAACAAGACGAAGATTTCCTTTTATAAGTTTATCTCTCGCCGCCTTGCTTCCTGTTGCTTTTATTTCTTTAAGAAGAGCAATTTTCTCACTTTCTTTTAAAACGGTCAGCTCGGAAGTATTTATTCCTGCAATTACAACCTTGTTATATGCCATAATAATATCTCCTCAAAACGAGTATTAATGATATTATTATGGACAATTATTTCCGGCATAATCACTGGAAAATGATGGCGGTGGAGCTCAGGATCACTTCATATTTTCTTTTACATAATCAATAAGCTTGCCGAGACAAAGCTCAAAGGCGCTTCCGTACCACATTTCATCAAAATTAGGCAGAGTTTCTTCAATGCAGTCTACAGTATAGTTGACGGAAATATCAAGCGCTTGCTGAAGATTCATACCAAGGGAAACTGCTCCAGTAAAGACGCTTGCAAAGATATCTCCCGTGCCATGAACACTGCGGTCGATATGATTGCGGAATGAATAATAAAACTTATCATTTGCCGAATCATAGGCGGCTGCGCCCTCTTTGCCGTCATTAAAGTTTACTCCCGTCAAAACAGAAACACGGCATCCAAGTCCGGCAAGTCTTTTAAGAACATTTTCTGCGTGAATACGATCGTACTTTTCAGAATATGGTATTCCAAGAAGAAGCGATGCTTCGGTCATATTGGGAATAATAAAATCAGCTTTTCCGCAAATTACAGCCATTTCCTTGACAAAGTCATCATTGAATCCGGCATAGAATTTTCCACTGTCTCCCATAACAGGATCAACGATTATGAAATTATCCTTTCTGCCGAAATCGTCAAAGAAATCGGAAACGATTTTGATTTGCTCCTTTGAGCCGAGATACCCTGTATACAGAGCGTCAAATTTCAGTTCAAGTTTTTTCCAGTGTTCGGCAATGGACGAAATATCACCGGTTAAATCACGGAACGTATACCCCTGAAATCCGCCTGTATGGGTTGAAAGAACCGCAGTTGGTATAACGGCAGTTTCAATTCCCATTGCTGAAATAATAGGAAGGGCAACGGTCAGTGAACATTTGCCAAAACACGATATATCTTGAATTGTTACAACTTTTTTCATTTTTATTACACTCGCTTTCGTCGTTTCTTAATTAGTTTTCATATTACATTATACATTAATATGTGATTTTCGTCAATGTCCAGTTTCAATAATTATTTCCATATCAGATATAATCTGCTTTAGCGATTTTAAATTTTAAAGCATTAAATTATACTATTGACATTATTTGTTTTCTGTGATATACTTTAAAAGTGTTATTATGAACTTTTAAAGGAGATGTGAAATTTGAAAAACACCTTTGGTTCAAGTGTCAGCGTAACCATTTTCGGCGAAAGTCATGGTTCGATGATAGGAGCTGTTCTCGATGGTCTTGCTCCCGGAGTTGAGGTCGATGAAGCATTTATCGCTAAGCAGATGTCTCTGCGAAAGGCAGTCGGTTCTATTTCCACAGCAAGACATGAAGCGGATTCGGTGAGGATCGTCAGCGGCGTTTTTAATGGTAAAACTACCGGAACGCCGATTACAATGATCATTGAAAATCAGGATACAAGAAGCCGTGATTACGGCGAACTCGCTTATAAAGCACGTCCCGGGCACGCCGATTTTACGGCATTTATGAAGTACCACGGATTTCAGGATTTCAGAGGCGGCGGTCATTTTTCCGGAAGAATAACTGCCGGACTTGTTGCTGCTGGAGCTATTGCTATCAATGCTCTTAAAGCTAAAAATATTTTTATCGGAACACATATTCTTTCTTGCGCCGGAATTACAGACAGCGGATTTTCCTCCGATATCAAGGCTGATATTGAAAAACTGAACAACTCGGATTTCGCTGTTCTTGATGATTCTGTCAAGGATAAAATGATATCTGCCGTTGAAGCGGCAAGAAGAGAAGGAAACAGCGTCGGCGGACGGCTTGAAACTGTTGTTTCCGGCTTTCCGGCCGGAGTTGGCGAACCGTGGTTTGATACTCTTGAAAGCGTTCTTTCACATATCATTTTCAGCATTCCGGCTGTTAAGGGAGTAGAATTCGGCGATGGATTCTCTCTTTCTGATATGAAGGGCAGCGAGGCTAACGATTCTTTCAGAAGCAGCGACGGAAAGGTTTACACCGAAACAAATCGCTGCGGAGGTATTCTCGGCGGAATTTCCAATGGTATGCCGATCATTATACGAACTGCTGTTAAGCCTACGCCCTCGATTTATACCGAACAGAAAACTGTCGATCTGAATACTCTTGAGAACACTACCCTTCAGATAAAGGGACGTCATGATCCGGCAATTATCCACAGAGCCAGAGTAGTTCTCGACAGCGCTGTCGCTCTTGCGTTATGCGATCAGCTTGCGCTCAGATTCGGAACAGATTGGTTTACAGAAAATAATTAATGAAAAGGAAGTAATTTTATGGCTATGAATATTGTAAGAGAGCTGCCGCATCCTGATGATATAAAGGCTGCTCATCCCCTGACACAGGAGCTCATCGACATCAAGGCTAAACGTGATGAGGAAATCAAGAAAGTTTTCACAGGCGAATCCGATAAATTCCTTCTTATTATCGGTCCATGTTCGGCTGATAATGAGGACAGCGTTCTCGACTATATCACTCGTCTGAGAAAGCTTCAGGATAAGGTTGAAGATAAAATACTCATCATCCCAAGAATTTATACCGGAAAACCAAGAACTACCGGCGACGGCTACAAGGGTATGCTCCACCAGCCTAACCCAACTGCAATGCCGGATCTCAAAAGCGGTATCATTGCTGTAAGAACTCTTCATATGAAGGCTCTTGAGGAAACAGGTTTCAGCGCTGCGGACGAAATGCTTTACCCCGAGAATTTCAGTTACCTTGACGATCTTCTCGCTTATATTGCTATTGGCGCACGTTCCGTTGAAAATCAGCAGCATCGTCTTGTTTCAAGCGGAGTTTCTATTCCTGTTGGTATGAAAAATCCTACAGGCGGCGATATTTCAGTTATGATGAACTCTATCACTGCCGCTCAGCACAGCCACGCTTTCATCTACAGAGGATGCGAAGTCAGAAGCGATGGAAACCCTTATGCTCATGCTATTCTCCGTGGATATGTCAACGACAAGGGACAGTCTTTCCCGAATTATCACTACGAAGACCTTGCTCGCCTTGCTGAAACTTACGCTCAGAAAGAACTTAAAAATCCTGCGCTGATTGTTGATACAAACCATTCTAACTCAGGCAAGCAGTATTTTGAGCAGATTCGTATTTCTAAGGAAATTCTTCATAGTATGCGTCACAGCAGCGAAATCAAAAATCTCGTTAAGGGACTCATGATCGAGAGCTATATTGAGGACGGAGCGCAGAAGATCGGCGAAAATATCTATGGCAAATCCATTACTGATCCATGTCTCGGCTGGGAAAAATCCGAGAGACTTGTGCTTGATATTGCAGATCAGCTTTGATTTTTTCATAAAAATAAGGACGGTATAAAGCGGAATACCCATATAGAAGTTTTTAGCCCGAAAGCGGTTTGGATGAACCGTTTTTCGGGCTTGTTCTTGATATTGTATTAATCGGATAAATCAGAATTTATGAAATGCTAGTCCCATCTTTTTTCTGCACTAAATATCCAGTTACGATTCCTAATGCAAAAGGTATCATATGTGCTGTTAAAGTTTCTAATCCTATGTTACTTAATATTGAATAAGCTATAAGATAAATAAACTCGCCTTTTTTTAGCAATCGGTTAT
>CAJKFZ010000224.1 GCA_905199285.1 uncultured Ruminococcus sp. | reverse complement strand
ATATCAGACCTGCCGAAAGAGTCAATATTCCCAAAAAGAAGAAAAAACGAAAGAAAAAAGGCAATCGTCTGCCCGGAGTTTTGATTTTAACGACGCTTATTTTTGCTGTTTCAATTATTCTTTCAATGGTCATAATCGGCTTCGGAAAGGATATGCTCGGTATCGGAAAAGGTGACACAACAAAACTTATCATAATTGAAGACGGTTCTACCACGGAAGAGATCGCTCAGATGCTTAAAGACGAAGGCATTATCAAATCACCAAAATTTTTCGTTATGTTCTCACGCCTGAGAAAGGCGGATTCTTCCTATATTGCGGGCGAGCATTTTATCCGCCCGAATATGGCTTACGAGACCATCATCCAAAATCTGACAACAGATGAAATAGAAAATAAAGAAATTGTTGAGGTAACTTTCCCCGAAGGTATCACTATCCTTGATGCCGGTGCAATTCTTGAAGAAAAAGGCGTATGCTCTAAAGATGACTTCATTTTCAATTTCAATGCCGGAGGATACGGATTTGCTTTTGAAGAAAGACTCCCTGTTAATTCAAGTCTGAAATTTATGCGTATGGAGGGATATGTTTTCCCCGATACCTATTTCTTCTATGAGGATATGGATCCTGAGAAAGTCTGCCAGAAGATATATCTTAACTTTGAGAATAAAATGACAGAAGAACGTTACGCTAAAATGGAGTCGCTCAATCTTTCTCTTGATGAACTTATAACTTTTGCTTCCATCGTTCAGAAGGAAGCCGCTACAACCGATACCATGATAACTGTAGCTTCCGTTTTCTGGAACAGACTCAATAACAAGGATAAATTTCCACGCTTACAGTCCGATCCAACTTCAAATTATGCAAACAACGTTATAAAGCCAAATATGGATGTTTATGACAAAACTATGATAGACGCTTACGATACTTATGAAGGAACCGGACTTCCTCCCGGAGCTATCTGTAATCCCGGAATTGAAGCTATCGACGCAGTTCTTGAAAACTTCCCGACCACCTATTACTACTTCATTGCCAATATCTATACAGGAAAAACTGAATTTGCTGAAACTCTTGAAGAACATGAAGCAAATCAAGCTCGTATCGAAGAGGAAGTAAACGCTTATCTGGCTTCCTCTGAAGCTGCTGAACAGGAGGGAAACGGCGATGAATATTAATAAGCTCGAGGTTCTGGCTCCGGCTGGAGATGAGGAACGTTTCAATGCTGCGATCAATTATGGAGCTGACGCAGTTTATCTCGGAAGAAAGCAATTTGGTATGCGTTCCTCACCGCTTAATTTCGATTTTGAACAGCTCGTTGCGGCTGTCAATGCTGCTCATGCAAAGGGTATAAAGGTTTATCTTACCTGCAATACTCTGCCGAGAAATAATGAGATCCCTTACTTTGAACAGTTTGTCAAAGAAGCTGTAGAAGCAAATGTGGACGCTCTTATTGTTGCGGATATTGGGCTTCTTATGCTCATAAAGCGATACGCTCCGGATATGGAGATTCACATTTCAACTCAGACCGGAATCGTAAATTATGTTACTGCCCGTGAGCTTTATGATCTTGGTGCAAAGAGAATAGTTCTTGCAAGAGAACTTTCTCTTGATGAAATTGCCGAAATAAGAGCAAAAACAAGTCCCGACTTGGATATTGAAGCATTCGTTCACGGAGCAATGTGTGTTTCTTTCTCGGGAAGATGTCTGCTTTCACAGTATCTTGTAAACCGTGACGCAAATCGAGGAGAATGCGCTCAGCCGTGCAGATGGGGGTATCATCTTGTAGAGGAAAAGCGTCCGGGAGAATTTTTCCCCATATTTGAGGATGAAAAAGGAACTTACATCCTCAATGCAAAGGATATGTGCATGATAGAACATATCGACAAACTTGCTGCTGCCGGAGTTACAAGTCTTAAAATCGAGGGACGTGCTAAGTCGGCTTACTATGTTACTGTAGTCACAAACGCTTACCGCATGGCGGTAGACGAGTATTATAAAAACCCTGATAATTTCGTTCTTCCGGATTGGATAAGAGACGAGGTTTATAAAGTCAGTCACAGAAAATACTGCAACGGCTTCTTTTTCGGAACTCCGGAACAGTCGCAGTATTACGAAAACAGCGGATATATCAGGGAATACGATGTAGTTGCTGTTGTTGAAAAATGCAAAAACGGCACGATTTACTGCACTCAGCGCAACAGATTTTTTACCGGAGATACTGTTGAGCTTCTTGCTCCGTCACAAAAACCTGTAATTCTTATTCTGAATAGGATTTTTGATGAGAACGGAAATGAGATTGAAACTGCAAACCATGCTATGATGAAATTTTCATTCGAGTCAGATCTCATTTTCCCCGAAGGAACTGTTATCAGAAAACAAGTTGAAAAATAATAATTATACTTGCCTCTTCCTCAATATATGCCGGGGAAGAGGCAAAAAATAAACTCTGGGTGGTTTACATGAAAGAAAGTATATTGATTGTTGATGATGAAAAAGAAATTGCCGATCTGGTAGAGCTGTATCTTAAAAATGACAGCTACACGCTTTATAAGGCATATTCAGCGCAGCAGGCTCTTGATATTGTCGAAAAGGAAACTATTCAGCTTGCCCTGCTTGATGTTATGCTTCCGGATATGGACGGATTTGATTTGTGTAAAAAAATTCGTGAAAAATATATGTTTCCGATTATTATGTTAACAGCGAAAGTTAATGATCTGGACAAAATAACAGGACTTACCATAGGCGCAGATGATTATATCACAAAACCATTTAATCCTCTTGAAGTTGTCGCAAGAGTGAAAACTCAGCTAAGAAGATACACTTGCTATAATACGGCAGACGTTTTAACTTCTGCGGAGTATTACGATTCAGGTGGACTCTATATTTGTCACGAAACACACAAATGCGAGCTTTACGGCAAAGAACTTGCTCTTACTCCGATCGAGTTTGATATACTCTGGTATCTTTGTGAGAAACATGGAAAAGTTGTAACATCAGAGGAATTGTTCGAGGCTGTATGGGGAGAGAAGTATCTCAACAGCAATAATACTGTTATGGCCCATATTGCGAGACTGCGTGAAAAACTTGGAGAGCCTCCGAGAAATCCGAAATTTATCAAAACTGTGTGGGGAGTTGGATATAAAATTGATTCATAAAATCTGGAAGTATATACGATTCATTGCCGTTCCGCTGATATGCGTTCTTGTATGCTGCTTGATTTACAGTATAATAGATACTCTCTCTATGGGATTTATTGCTGACTGGTTTTATAAAACATTTGCATATGAAACTTATTCGTATTTAGAATATGAAACCATTATCACCCGATCTTATGACTGGAATCTTATAAAAGCTTATTTTCTTCAGTTTTTCATTATTATAGCTGCTTTGATCTCGTTGTTCGGAATGATAATCTCAAATTATAAAAAACGGAAGCAGAAACGTGAAAATGCTCATACAATTGCCGAATACATGAATCGCTATATTTTAGAAAATACTCCCCTGCCCGTAGAAACTCCTCAGGAATACACGGAAATATTTGCTCAGATATCAAAAATCAGATATGAGATACAGAGTAAGGAGCAAAAGCTTCGGACAGAAACAGAACGAAAAAACGATCTTGTCACTTATCTTGCTCACGATCTGAAAACTCCGCTGACAAGTGTTATCGGCTATATGACACTGCTTCGTGACGAACCTGATATTTCAGAAGAACTCCGCAGCCGCTATACGGAAATTTCTTTGAAAAAAGCTGAACGTCTTGAAGAATTGATCAACGAATTGTTTGAGATCACACGTTTTAATATCTCAAAAATAGAACTTCAAAAGGAAAGTGTGAATTTGTCATTGATGCTCGAACAAATCGTCTATGAATTCCGTCCTTTACTGAAAGATAAAGAGCTGCGCTTCTCAACCCAAATTGAACCTGATATCCAGATTTACTGTGATGTTGACAAAATGGAACGTATAATTGATAATCTTATAAGAAACGCAATAAGTTACAGCTATCCGAATACAGAACTTCAAATTACATTGGAATCTGACGCTGCTAATGTTACACTCACTTTCATAAACAGCGGTAAAACTATTCCTAAGGAAAAACTGGAGCGTATTTTTGAACAGTTTTTCCGTTTGGACTCTTCAAGAAGCAGTTCAACAGGCGGTTCTGGTCTTGGACTCGCTATATCAAAGCTGCTTGCTGAAGCGCATGGCGGTGCGATCAGTGCCGAAAGCAGTGATGAAATTATCCGGTTTACTGTAAAGCTTCCTTTGGATCGTAAGAAAATCGTATGATTTTTGTAACAAAACTTTATATTTCCCGACAGAAAAAGCTAAAGCAAAATATCTCCTGTTATGTTAAAATAGATACATGACAGGAGATATTTTATTGTTTCGTCAATTAAATTTTTCTCTCTTGTTTGT
>CAJKFZ010000223.1 GCA_905199285.1 uncultured Ruminococcus sp. | reverse complement strand
ATATACAATATAATTATACAAAGATTTTAGTGAAATGTCAATAGAAAAACAGATTGTTTTTTAACATTATGCATAATAAATAAAATTTGCATACTATTTTCATTTTTATAAGAACTTGTGTTCATGCAGAAAATACCGTGTTTACTTCACATATCGCCGTACAAGTTTATCCTACGTAGTTTTTCTGACCATGAATGGCAAAGTTCTGAAGCAGTTTCGGAATTATATGCCTGTGCAACAAGCGTTATCCTGTTTTTTCCGCTTCTTGAGATCAGAATTTTTCCTCCGTTTTCGGAATAAGCTTTTTTTACTGGTATTTTTTCTACATTATCAAGAGTTACTTCACGTCTGACAGAAGCAAACTGCGGAAGTTTTTTTACTGTGTCAATGAATTTTTTTCTGTCCGATGCAAGCTTTACACACATATAAAGGGGATCGTAAAGAAATCGCTGAGCTGCTGCTTTTTCCGGGATCGTATCTTCATAAGAAAATCTAACCAATTTCAGTTTATTTTCATCATTGATAAAATCGGCAGCATAATGAAAATCTGACGGAATATAAATCTCTTTTTCCTTTTCTGAAAGAATAACGGCATAGGTCAGAATAAGTTTTTCATGTGAAATGAAGCCGACCTCATTTGAATAAGCGTTTACACGCTGACCATCGTCCGATATCTGAAAGACGATTTTCTCATCATCTCCGGTAAAAAATTCGTTCCACAGCGAGCGAACAGAACGATTTCCACAGCTTATTCCAGCCGGAATTGACGCATTTATATTATTAATAGAATCTGCAATATTGTCGATGTAAATGCTCCGAAACGAAGTTACCGCAGTTATTTTTCCGTTTTTTTCAGATATTTCTGCCGGAGAACCATTCATTATGTTTTTTAGCTGACTGTCGTTTATCGGAAAACGATTATTATTGAAAATTGATATTTTTACACTGTTTCCACTTCCGCTCACATAAATCCCACAGTCAGCCGAAAGCAGAGGAAATCCGAATCTGAATGACGGCAGATCAGTATTTTCGCAGACATATACATCACGTCCGCATTCTGAAATTCCACAGCAGACCGCATATAGAATGTGATTATGACCGAAACCGTCGCATCCTATGCTGAAACGCTTGAAGTGAGCCGACAAAATCCGTCCGAATTCAGCCGCAGCAGAAGAGCTTAAAGTGACATTCGGAAGAGATTCGCAAGTTCCGTCTTTAAAACTAAAATATTTGTTTTCTCCTGAATAGCTCATATTTTTCCTCCTTAAAGCCTGTAACTGAGATAAGCTTTTGATTTTAATATTCTATTAATTGACATTTTCAGGAGGTTTTATTCCTTTTTAACTTTTTTGATAAGCAAAATAAGCCCCAAGAGATTTGGAAAAGCCATTAAGCCGTTAAAAATATCCGATAGAATCCATATTGTATTCAGCGACAGGATAGCTCCAAGCGATGCTGCGGCAGAAAAAATTAACGAAAAATTCTTACCGGATAGCCTTCCGGTAAGAAATCTATATGCCGTTTCTCCGCAGTAATACCATCCTATAACAGTGCAGAAAGCGAATACTGCCATTTCAAATGAAAGAAACAGATCGCTGTAGCCGCCAAGTACACAGGAAAAAGCTCCTGCAACAGAACCGTCCGGTGAAGCGGACAAAATGACAAGAGCCGTCAAGGTACAGCATATCATCGTATCAAAAAATACCTCGAACATACTCCACATTCCCTGAAGCTTCGGAGAATCGCTTTCAGCAGCGCTATGAAGAATAGGTGAGCTTCCAAGTCCAGCTTCATTGGAAAAGATTCCTCTTCTGATACCGACTGAAACCGCATATCCAACAGTTCCTCCTGAAACCTGTCTTAATCCAAAAGCCTGAGAGAATATCGAAACGAAAGCAGATGAAAAGCTATCTCTGAATTTTATTAGAAGCACTATACAAACTATCGTATAAAGAACGGAAGCAAGCGGCAAAAGTGTTTGTGCGGCAGAACCGATACGTTTTGCGCCTCCGCTTGTAACTGCGAAAATAATAAGGAAAATTATTACAGCGGCAGCATATTTATTTACGTCCGCACATCTGTTTATACTTTCTGTTAAAGAACTTACCTGAACCATTCCGCCCATTCCGAAAGCTGCACCGAGACACATTACTGCAAAAACTACTGCGAGCAGGCGAGAGCCTACTCCTTTGCTGAGATACGCCATAGGACCTTTACAGTCTGAATCACTGTAAATAACAGACAAACTGTTTTCAGCGTAAACAAGAGCCATACCAAGAAGAGCTGAAATCCACATCCAGAAAATAGCTCCAGCTCCTCCAAGCGCTAAGGCAGAAGCAACTCCTGTTATGTTTCCTGTTCCCATAGCTGTTCCGAGCGACATACAAACTGTTTTCCACTGAGAGATTCCTTCTTTATCAGATCTGTTTTCATTTTTGGAATGCTTTATAAGATAGGGGAGGGTTTTAAGCTGAATAAATCCAAGTTTAACGGTATAAACAGCTCCTGTAAAGAGAAGAAGAAAAATCAATCCTCCGCCCCAGACATATGAACTGAGCTTTTCGAGAAAAATTATCATGAATCAACCTCCGGGAATATTTATTTTTTGCAAAAAGTGGTATACAGTACAAGATATTTGTGGTATAATAGTTTTATACCAATTAAGGAGGCAGAAAGTGAAACGTTTTTATCCTGACAACAATTCTCTTACAGTTTTGAGAATGATCATAACTATATTTATTTTAACTATTATAGCAGCAATGAAATATTATATTCCTTCAGCCAAATTTGTTATTATCACAGGAATAATACTTGCAGCGATCGGTTTTATTATCATGTTTGTTTACCTGCCGATATATTTTTCCTCGATAAAATATATCGTTACTGATTCTGAAATCACCAAAACCTGCGGAGTGTTTATAAAAACTCATCAAACGGTACGCTTCTCTTCGATACAGTATACAACTATCATCCGAACTCCGTTTTCAAAATACACAGGACTTAATATCATTATTTTTTTTGTTTTCGGCGGACAGCTCCGGCTTACATTTATCGGTTATAACGATATGCTTGAAATCCTTAAACTTACAGGAAGCGTCAGCGGAAAGGAGATATGAAAATGCATCACGAACATCCGCTTAGAATACTTCGGTATTCAGCCAAAAATATATGGCTTTTAATCTTCCCGCTTTTAAGAGGTCTGCGTTTTATAAGATTCAATAAGGATTGGTTTTATAACTGGGTAAAAGGAGCATGGTTTGATATTCTTGTGGTCGGAATAATCATTATGTTCGGTCTTGTAAGATGGTATTGCTCGACAATTGAAATTTCTGATTCAGCTATAATTCATAATGACGGACTTTTCTTTCGTTTAAGCAAAGCAATTCCGTATTCAAAAGTCAGCTCAGCAACAACCGAACGTCCATTTTATCTGCTTCCGTTTAATGCGGTTAAACTGCGCTGCGATACTCGTGCGGGAATTTTTAAATCAACTGACATGAAGCTTTTGATAACCGAAAAAACTTGTACAGAAATAATGAAAAAAATGCCTCAGGTCAATGAGGAAAATAAAATAGAAAATATACCTAAACCTACTGCACTTTCCATAATTCTATTTTCAGTTTTCTTTTCCAGCGGCTTTTCAGGTACGATTTATATTGCGGCTTTTTTCTTTCAGGGAGGAAATATTGCAAGAAATATTATAGGTGCGTCGCTTAGCCGTATTACCGAAGAAACATCCAAACTTACTCATAAATGGATAATTAGAATTCCAGATGCAGCTATAATTGCCGGAGTTTTCTTCATCTGTGCGTGGATTCTTTCTTTTATTGTAAATTTACTTCGTTATTCAAGATTTTCTGTTAGCTGTGATAATAAATGTTTTTACACATCATACGGTGTTCTTACAAAAAAGGAACATCAGATAACCGCTTCTCACATTAATTATACAGATCTTCGTCAGAATCTTATTATGAAATTTTTTGAAGCCGTTGCCGTTCATATAAGCTGTGCAGGATATGGAGTAAGCAGGAGAAGTTTGCCGGTTCTTCTTCCTGTAAGAAAAGAAAAAAATATTGGAAAGGATCTTGAAGCGATAGGGGTTCTCAGCGGAATTAAGAACGATTTTAAACCGAAAAGGAATGGATTATGGCAATATATCTGGCAGCCGGTTATTTTGTCAGCTTCGCTTTTTCCGATTCACTTTATTGTTTCATATTTTTTTTCGAGCTTTTCAGAACTTACATTATTTGCTGCAATTATGCTGTCAATTCCGTCAATATGGTTTATAATAGTTAAAACCGCAGCTTTTTTTACAAGCGGAATATCAATATATGATGATAAAATTATGATAAGATGCTGTAAATGGACAGGTTTTCATACGGTTGTGGCCGAAAGAAAAAAGCTTGTTAAAACAGGTCTTGAACAGACTATTTTTCAGAAAATTGGAGGCAGATGCAGCGTTAGCCTTTGGTTTGAAGGAGAAGAGCGTATAAAATATAAAGTCAAGGCAAT
>CAJKFZ010000222.1 GCA_905199285.1 uncultured Ruminococcus sp. | reverse complement strand
ATACCCCTTCATGGGGTATTTTTATTTATTAATTATGGGTTTCCAAAGGGGATTTACTCCCCTTTGGCAGGGGGTAAAGGGGGACAGCGTCCCCCCTTATAAGTCAATTCTGGTGACGCACAACGCCGTATTCGTCATCGAGACGGTAATATGGGCAGGCATAATTTGTTCCTTGAAGAAAGCGTGCCATTTCGTCCTCATCAAGGTTGACCATGCAGGTGTAGCAATCGTAGTCGTCATCATAGACGTAATTTGTACAAGTTTCGCAGTTTGTAGAGGATTGCTTTTTCATTCAGATATCCTCCATGGAGAGTGTGGCAATGGCATTAAGACTCTCGTCCGCAGTAATGCCGGCAAGAAGGTTGTAGCTTCCCTGACAGGCAATCATTGCTCCGTTATCACCGCAGAGCTTTTTCTCAGGCATATAGAACTCGAATCCCTCTTTTTCGCAGGCTTCGGAAAGAGCGGCACGAACTCCGGTATTGGCGGAAACTCCTCCGGCGAGAGCGATTTTTTTGTAGCCGAGAGTTTTTGCGGCACGAATAGTTTTATCCGTCAGAATTGCCGCAATAGTTGACTGCAAGCTTGCGGCAAGATCATTTCGGTCGATAGAAACGTTCTTCTGCTCGGCGTTGTGGAGCATATTGATAACAGCGGTTTTCAATCCTGAAAAACTGAAATCAAATTCGTTTCCGGCAACAGCAGGATGAGGAAGCTTAAAAGCGGAAGGGTCTCCGTTTTTTGCTGCATTGTCGATATGAACTCCGCCCGGATAAGGAAATACCATGGCTCTTGCACATTTATCGAAACACTCTCCGGCAGCGTCATCACGGGTTCTGCCGACTACACGGAAACTCGTATAACTTAAAACTTCGATGATATGGCTGTGACCTCCGCTTGCCACAAGACAGAGATACGGCGGTTCAAGAGTGGGAAAGGTGAGATAATTGGTCGCAATGTGTCCGGCAATGTGGTGAACAGGAATAAGCGGCTTGCCTGATGCCATAGCGAGAGCTTTGGCAAAGCTTACTCCCACAAGCAGAGCGCCGATAAGTCCGGGAGCGTAGGTTACAGCGATTCCGTCCACCTCGGCAAGAGTTATTCCGGCATCGTCAAGAGCTTTGCGGACAACTCCGAGAATATTTTCACAATGACGGCGGGAGGCGATTTCGGGAACAACTCCGCCGTATTTTTTATGCTCCTCAACCTGAGTTGATATTACCGAGGAAATTACCTTACGGCAATCCTTTACTACGCTTGCGGCAGTTTCATCGCAGGAGCTTTCTATACCTAAAATAATCATTTAAACATCATCTTCCTTGGTGCAAGTTTTTCTCATAACTACCGCATTTTCCAGCGGTTTTACATAAAAATTTTTTCTGACGGACAAAGGCTCAAAACCGCATTTTTTATATAGCGCAATTGCTGCTTCATTAGACTCCCGAACTTCAAGGAAAATGCTTTCGGTAAGTTCGGGAAGTATGCTTTCAAATTCAGCGATAAGACGCTGTGCAAGACCTTTTCTGCGGTGATCGGGATGAACGGCAACGCTTGTTATGTCTCCCTCGCCGACCGCAAAATAGCCTGAAATAAGCGCAATTACGCTGTTTCCGGAGCTTATATAAATAACGATACCGTTATCTTTTTCAGTCTCGCTGCGGAATGAATTCTCCGACCAGCCGTCGCTTCCTACGCAGAGGATATCAAGGTCGGAAAGCTGGCGAAAGATATCGTCAGGAGAATTTTTTTGCAGAAATTCGATTGCAAAATCGCTCAAATCTATCATCCTTTCGCATCATACCAGCTGTTTCCGCAGTGTACATCGACGGCGAGCGGTACTTTCATATCGTAAACACCCTGCATTTCTTCTTTTAGAATTGCAGAAGCACGCTCTGAATCAGCTATGGAGCTTTCGAGAATAAGTTCATCGTGAACCTGTAAAATCAATTTGGCATCGAGTTGTTCTGCTTTCAGACGCCTGTAGACATTTATCATTGCGATTTTGATAAGGTCGGCGGCAGTTCCCTGAACAGGAGTATTCATGGCGATTCGTTTTCCGGCAGCCTGAAGCATTTTATTGGACGAGGAAAGCTCCGGAATGCGGCGTTTTCTGCCGAACATAGTTGTAACAGAGCCGTCATTGAAAGCGTTTTCAACGGTTGTTTCCATGAACTCGTGGACTTTGTGGAATCGTTCGAGATAATCGGCAATATATTTTTTCGCCTGAGCGACCGATGTTCCGATATCCTTGGAGAGCGAGAAAGCTCCGATACCGTAAATGATTCCGAAATTAACAGCTTTTGCGGCGCTTCTCATTTCGGGAGTGACCATGATCTCCGGCATATCAAAAACCTGAGCTGCCGTGGAAGTGTGGATATCCTCGCCGGAATTGAAAGCTCGTATCATATTTTCATCGCCGCATAAGTGCGCCATAACTCGGAGTTCGATCTGGCTGTAGTCGGCGTCAACGAGAGTTTTTCCGCTTTCGGCAACGAAAAATTTTCTCATTTGCGAGCCAAGCTCGGTCCTTACGGGAATATTCTGCATATTGGGTTCGGTCGAGGAAATTCGTCCGGTTCTCGTTTCGGTCTGTCTGAACCATGTATGGATACGTCCGTCATCAGCGATTTTATCAAGAAGTCCGGCAACGTAGGTCGAATTGAGCTTTGTATACTGGCGATATTTGAGAACGTTATCAACGATCGGCGATTGATTTCTGAGATCTTCCAGTACATCCGCACTGGTAGAATAGCCGCTTTTGGTTTTTTTCTTTGCAGGAAGTCCAAGCTCATCGAAGAGGACTGTTCCAAGCTGTTTCGGAGAAGAAATATTGAATTCATGTCCGGCATCATCGTAAATCATCTGTTGAGTTTCTTCGATCATTTCCGAAAGAGTGACTCCGAAGTCCTCAACGCCCTGTTTATCGATGCATATACCGATATCCTCCATAGAAGCGAGAACCTCGGTAAGCGGAAGTTCGATGTTTTCAAGAAGAGACGTCATGCCGTCCGTTTCAATTTCGCTGCGGAGCTTCTTTATAAGACCTCTCAGTGACAGCAAATCGGCAAATTCGTCGTTTTCGGAATAGAAGTGAACACCGTATTCGGCGCAGAGCTTTTCAATTGTATAATCGGAAGCGGAGGTGTTGAGCAGATAGCCGCATATCGAAGCATCGTTTTTGAGATTGCGGAGATTTCCGCCGTGAGCCATTGCCCAGCGGTAGTGCGGTTTTGCATCGTCAGTGGATTTTTCGCAGTCCGACATGAAAAAATCAAGCATAAGTTTTTCATCGGAGGACGTATATACGTTGTTTCCGCTGAGAATAGCAAGTGTGTTGTCCCTGAAAAGATAGCTGCATTCTTTAAGTTCTTTTATAATTTCAGCAGTAAGCTCAGAATTTACAGTCTCGATAGCAGAGGCTTCTTCCGGAGCTTGTTCCACAGAGACAGAATTTGCCTCAGAAGCCGATATACCGAGCTTATCAAGGAGTTTGAACATCTCCAGTTCGGAAAGCAGACGGCTTATCTCAGCATTATCCGGGGCAGAAGGAATATAGCTTTCCGGATTGTCGTCAATAGGAACATTCTTGATTATAGTAGCGAGCCATTTGCTTTCTTTTGCCGATTCTGCGCCCTTTTCAAGTTTCGCTTTTACTCCCTTTGTAAGATTTGAGTCAGCATAATTCTCGTAAAGATTCTCAATCGTGCCATATTCTTTGATAAGGTTTGAAGCGGTTTTTTCACCGATTCCGGCAACGCCCGTGATGTTATCCGAGCTGTCTCCCATAAGAGCCTTGAGGTCGATAAGTTTGATTGGTTCAAATCCGTAATCCTCTGAAAACCGTTCGGGAGTGTAGCGTATAGTCTCCTTGTTTGTGGCAAGAAGAACGGTTACATTGTCGTTGATAAGCTGGAGGCTGTCACGGTCGCCGGTAAGCACAAAGCATTCGTTTCCGCCGTCAGCGCATGAACGTGAGAGCGTTCCGAGAATATCATCGGCTTCGTATCCATCGCATTCGACAACTTTGACTCCCATAGCCGTTAAAAGTTGTTTCACGATAGGAAGCTGCTGAGCAAGTTCCGGAGGCATACCCTTGCGGTTTGCCTTATACGAAGCAACGGCTTTATGGCGGAAAGTAGGGGAACGGAGGTCGAAAGCGACAGCCACAGCGTCCGGATTTACCTCCGAGATATGTTTGAGATAAATATTCATAAATCCGAAAACAGCGTTGGTGAATACGCCGTTTTTATTGGAAAGCAGCTTTATTCCGTAAAATGCACGGTTAAGAATGCTGTTTCCGTCTATTGCAAGAAATTTCATAGCAAGCTCCTCAGAACGTATTTAGGCAATACCGCACAAAGCACACCTGGTGATTTTGCACGTCATCTGCTTGCATATTTTCCATCATATCACACAAAAATCTCTTGATAGGCGATAGCCTGCCTGCGAAATTTTTATGCAATCTGACGGAAAATCTGACTTCGCATCTGACGTACAATCTTTGTGCGGTGTT
>CAJKFZ010000221.1 GCA_905199285.1 uncultured Ruminococcus sp. | reverse complement strand
CGTTGAATTGGCAAGTTTTATTATTACTATTTTGTTTTACAATCCTGACATTATTTAACAAACCAAAACTTAATAGCCTCCCCTATTGTCTCGGGACGAGTTGCAATGACGTTACATAATTAAGAAAGGAAAAATAACATGGACAAATATAAATTGAATCCTATGAAAATTGTAATAGAGAGTAATCCTGAATGGTATTACCCTACTGAAAAGAAATTTGATCGTCACTCCCCTGCTTTCTTTGTGACTATTAATGGAAAAAGAATTGAGGACGTAAAATCATTCGCTATCGAATTAGATAATGAGCAGCTTCATACAGGTGAAAACTGGCGATATAAGATTGAACATGAGATAAATCCTACTGATAACAGGTTTGTTGAGAAAATTAATAATGAAAGTTGAATCCTAACTCAATTTCTCACCACTTAGCTTTACAATTCCTGCACTCATAATTCTTGCCAATCTTGCCTGATAATAAGCCAAATAAGCCTATTGATACTGCTCTGTTGGCTGTAGAAATTCTTTTTATGTCGGTTGAGCCACAGGTTGGACATTTGGGACCGTTACTGTTTTGTGATACTGGCTTAATATTATCTACTTCTTTTCTAACCTGTTCTCTAATTTGTTTATCCAATTCCTCATTGTATAATGGATTGCTATAAGCATATTTTTCTTTGAGTGATTGTTCTATTTCTTTATTCATAAAGGCATCTCTGTATAAAGTATCCGTTTTTATCATTGGTGTATCGCAAAAACGACAATTTATTTTTTCGTTCGGGAAATCTCCCGTCCAACTTGAGCATTGTGGGCATATAAAACAAATAACTTCTGACATATTATTATCCTCCTTAGATATTTACATATTCAAAACGTGTGTATTTATTTTATGGTATTTGGTGATTCAGGATTAATAAATTTTGTTAAGGGATTAAATGCAACTTCACAAGAAGCGAAAAAGACGGGCGATTCTATAGCAGAATTAATTTCCAAAACTAATAAATTTTCGTCAACATGGGTAGATGAATTTAATGTAATTCAATCAAGTACTGATTCAACAACAGAATCATACAAAATGTTCTATGATAAAATCAACGCAACTGGTGCAGACAAAAATGTAGTTTCAGTTTTCAAACAAATCCAATCGCAGGGCACACAAGCCAGAGCCACAGTAGACGGACTTACAACATCAGTAACTCAGTCGCTCATCGGTAATGCTCGTGGATATGAAGGCGTATCTAAGGCTATTTCAGCATATAATTCTTCCCTTGCAAAGACTGACGGAAGTCAAGCTACTATAACCAATTCAATTATGCAAAGCAACAGCAGTCTCGGAAAATATATCACAAACCTCAACGGAGCACAGGGCAGCATTAAGGGATATATTAGTTCTCTTGCACGTATGAAAGCAACTACAATTGGTGTTAATATTGCATTCTCTGCTTTAAATGCTGGTTTGATAGCAATTGCATCATGGGCTATCGGCAAGGGACTTAACGCTCTCGATAATTGGATTCACAAGGAAGAAAAACTTGCTGAAGCTGCAAAAGAGGCAGAAGAAAAAGCCAAAATACTTCGTGAGGAAGGCAGTAAAAATGTAAAAACTTATAATGATGAATCTAATGCATTAAAGGATCTTGAATCTCGCTACATAAATTTAGTCTCCTCTACAAATGATATTACCACAATCAAGGGTGATTTGTCAAGCCTTCAGGATGAAATAATCGACAAATACGGCAAAGAAGCTGACGGAATTGATATTGTTAACGGTAAGCTTAGTGAAAATCTTGACTTAATGCTTAAACTTCAGGAAGAAGAAAACACACAGTGGTTGAGAGACAACAAGGATAATATCAGCGCAGCCGAAGATTATTTGACAGGCAGAACTTTGGCATCATTTAAAATAACGCTTGATGGTAATAATGATTTAGAAAAAGAAATAAGTGAGGCAAGAAAATATTATGACTATTTAAAGGACTATATCTCCCAAAATATTTTATCTCAATACATTCGTTCAGTTGATGGTTTGAAAACAGATAATCCAAGAGCAGCATTCGAGCTTAGAGATGACCTCTCCCCGGAAGAATACTTAAAAGCAGCTGAAGCTTTCACAGAAGCATATGAAAAAATGGTTGAAGAGTTTGGCAATACAGCAAATTATTTTGATTTGTCCGGAAATCGTTTATCAAACTTATATGCAATAAACAAGGAGCTTGAACAATCTGTAGAGACTCTTAAGCAAAAAATTGAAATCGAAAAAGAAAATGCAGACCTTGAAGAAGCTGTTAACTCTGAACGATATGAGCAATACAAAGAACTCATCGACCAAGCTCAAACGCTCTCACAAGAAATAAACAATCCAAACAACACACCAGCGATCACATATGCGAAGCAGCTTGAATTAAACAAAGTCAAGGACGATATTTCGGATTTAACGGCTAAATTCCCCGTACTTTCTGACGAAGCGGAACGTGCATTCAAGAATATGGGATTGAATATTGACGGAACTATCGCAAGTACGACCGACCTCAGAACATCATTCTTTGAGACTCTTGACGAAATGCAAAAAGGCACTCTTGCTAACGTTGATTTAATCGAACAGGCTATGCAGACTTTAGCTAACGGAGATAAAGTTGCTCACAAAGATATATGGGAGATGATGCAGTTTGATACGGACGGTTTCCTCAAACCATATATGGACGAAAACGGAAAGCTCTCAGTTCATTATGAAAATTTAGTCCGCTTAAAAGATCACCTTATTCTACAAGATCAGGAAAGATTGAGGCTTTCAATCGAAACTGCACAGCAGGAAAGAAAAAATGCACAAAAGGAATTAGCTACGGTAGAAGCAGACATCAAGTCGGCATCTCAGGGAAATATCAAGTCCAGTGATAGTCTTGCTGTAAAACAGGCAAAAATCGCCAAACAGATGGTAAAACAAGCAGAACTTCCCGGTCTTGAAGCTAAACAAGCTGAACTTCGCAAGCAGATTCAAGCATGGGGTGATGATATCCAAAGAAATGAACTGCTTATCGGAAGTCTAAATTCAAGGCTCGGAGAAACAATAACTTCCGAAGAAAAAATCAAGAAAATTCAGGAGGATATAAACGACCTCCAGTCCAAAGCCGACAATTACGAAAAAGCGTTCACACAAAAGGTTGACAACGTGATCGACAGCCTTGAGGATGAAAAAGAAATCCTCAACGACGAACTCGATTCGCTCAATGACCAGCTTGATGTGCTTGAAAAGCAAAAGGACGAGCTTGACGAAATTGTCGACAACTACAAACAGGTTGCTGATATCGTAAGCGATGCGGTCGATAAGGAAAAGGAACTTCTTGAAGAACAGCGAAAGTCTCAGGAAGATGCCTATAACGAACGCATTAATGCTCTCAAGGAGGCTCACGAACAGCAGGAAGAAGAAAATGAACTGACCAAAAAACAGATCGCTTTGCAGGAGAAATTACAGGCACTTGAAAATGCAAAGCAAAATAAGGTCATGACCTATTCTTCCGAACGTGGCTGGCATTATGACGTTGATAAGGAGGAACTTCTTGCGGCGCAGAAGGAAGCTGATAACGCTCAGAAAGACATTGACGATACCCTTGCCGAAAGAGCTTATGAAGCCGAAATCAAGGCTTTGGAAGATGAACGTGATTCAATTCTTGAAAATTACGACTTGCAGATTGAAGCGTACGAAAATTACGTCAAGGAGTGGAAGGAGATTCTTGAAGAGCAGACGAACGCTGAAAATGAACGTCTTGCACAGGAAATTCTCGGTTCTGATTGGCGTGAGAAAATCAAGGAAAAGGATACTCTGATCCTCAACAATTACAAGTCCGAGTTCCGCAATTACAACTCACAGCTTTCAACTCTTGTTAGCGGTGAAATGGCTAATCTGAAAAAGAGCATTGAAGCCAAAAACGAGGAAATTAAGGCTAAACAGGAGCTTATTGACCAGTGGAAAAACTACAAATCGGAAGTTCAAAAAGCAGTCAACGACATTAAAAATGCCAACGAGGACTATATGCAGTACCTTAATGGAATCGTACTTGACGAGAACTCCAGTCTTGAGGAAAGAGAAGCAAATATTGCCAATTTTACGGCAAATTACAAGTCCTACATGGATGAAATAATCGCTAAAAATAATGAGCTTGAAGCTACGACTAATCAGATAAATGAATTTGCAAACGCTACTGAACGATTAGGAGAAATGCAATCAAACGTTAATGAATACGCCAATCATGTAGGAGAGTCGGTTAAAAATGCTTTATCTTCATTCGCCGAGTTGTTTTCATCAAACGATGATTCGGGATATCAAGGCGGACAAATGGCTGCTCTTATAAGAAAATTAAGAGGATATTCGGAAGGTGGTATCGCCGATTATACAGGTCTTGCAATGCTCCACGGTACGAAGTCTAAGCCTGAATTAATCCTCAATAATACCGACGCTGCTAAGCTTTACAATATACTTCATGACTCTTCGTTTACTGACATGATGATGGAAAAACAATATGGTCATTTAATCAGATCGATTCCG
>CAJKFZ010000220.1 GCA_905199285.1 uncultured Ruminococcus sp. | reverse complement strand
ACTTTTCAGGCATAACCGGCTATTGATTTAAAGTATTTGCAATTCCGATAAATTTGTGATATAATATATTCAGAAAAATTTTTTGAATATATGAAAGGAATTGTGACGAATGAAATTTATTGAAAATAAAACTTTTGATGAAGAAAGGGCGTTGTACGGTGAAAAGGATTTAGAAATTTCATGCTGCCGTTTCGATGGACCGGCTGACGGTGAAAGCGCATTGAAAGAATCTGAAAATATAACAGCGGACAATTGTTTTTTCAATCTTCGCTATCCTTTCTGGCATGACAAAGGATTGAACATAAGTAATTCTGAAATGACCGAATTGTGTCGTGCCGCATTATGGTACTCAGAGGATGTAACCATAAAAAATACCAGAATGCATGGTATAAAGACTCTTAGAGAATGTTATGGAATTAAGATCAGTGACTGCGATATTATTTCGCCTGAATTCGGCTGGTTCTCCAAAAATATCGTTATGGAAAATTCAACCGTACAAAGTGAATATTGCATGATGAGATCGTCTGATATTAATTTTAATAATGTCAATTTCAAAGGAAAGTATTCATTTCAATACATAGAAAATGCCGTGTTTGAAAACTGTATTTTTGATACAAAAGACGCTTTCTGGCACGGAAAAAACGTTACAGTCAGGGACAGCGAAATAAAAGGGGAGTACCTCGCTTGGTATTCCGATGGACTTACTCTGATAAACTGCAAGATAAGCGGAACTCAGCCGTTTTGCTATTGTAGGAATTTAAAACTTATCAACTGCGAAATGACTGATACTGATCTGTGCTTTGAAAAATCTGAAGTGGATGCAGAAATAACGACTGAGGTCGTCAGCATAAAAAATCCGTTAAGCGGAACGATAACCCTTCCTGCTGTCGGCGAAATAATTATGGACGATGAAAATGCAAAGGGAATAATAAAAATCAAGGAAAAAGCAGTTTGCTGATGATATCAAAAAGGACGAACCATAATATATTGGTTCGTCCTTTTTAGGGTGTGGTGATTCTATTTTATTGATCAGATATTTTCATTTTTCAGTGCGTCGATAGGATTATCCTTTTTGATCTTGCTCATCGAATACATCATTGTTGCGAAAACAACGATAAATACGCTTGAAACAGCTATGGCAATTGCTTTCCATGGAAGCTGGAAATTGGTTACGAATCCTTCGGAAACAGAGTGGTATATCCAGTAAGTGATAGCAATTGAGACAGGGAGTCCGTATAACAGAGATTTTATTCCGTAAAGAACGCACTCAAAATTCATCATGCGGTTGAATCCTTTTCCGGTCATACCGATAGATTTCAGCATAGCAAATTCACGTCTTCTGAGACTGATATTGGTCGAAATGGTATTGAAAACGTTTGCGGCGGCAATAAGAGAAATAAGAACGATAAATCCGTAAGCAAATACCTGAACGATCGTAACGATATTTCTGTCGGCTTCAGCCATTTCTGCGTAATCCGTAATGTCTCCGGCGGGAAGAAGTTTACTGTCAATAAGTCCTTTTAAAGCCGTGTAACAGTCGGAATGATTTTCTGACTGAATCCTGATACTGAAATATGATCCGATTTCAGCATTTTCAGGAATAATAACATCCTTTGCACTGTATGGATAAATAAATGCAATATTACCATAATTTTCGACAAAGAATGGAGTTTTGTGAAGTGTTTTTTCTGATTTGAGATTTGTTTTAGTACATGCTTCTTCCGACTTTATTTTTAATGAATCTTCAGGGTCATCGTTATTTCGGTAAACAATATATTCGTTGTCTTCTTCGTCATAGTAATATGTTTCAAAATAGTATCCGTCGACTTTCTTTATCATGTTGAATTCCGCTTCGCATTTATCAGAAGCCAAACCATTGAAAACCAGCATTTTTTGCTTTTCGTAATCAAAGGATGAAAGATTGTCGATAGCCACTGCCTGAGGAGATTCAGGGTTCATAAAATCTTCTTTTTTGAGATGATTTTCATCAAGAAGCTTGATAAATTCATCGTCATTTACAAAACAAAGATTGATAGGCACACCGTTTTCTTCATATGCGGGGAAGAAGTCTTTCATCTCATCTGAAAGGTATTTTCCGTCAATAGAAGCTGAATTGTTGATATTATTGGTATAAACAGCATAGTCTACAGTTTCTTCATTTCTTACCGTTTTAAGAACGTCGTCCTTATCAAATCCTGATAAATCAGCCCATTCAGGTCTATAGACAATGTCATACCCGTATGAATTGAAAGCGCTGTCTGCCATATCGACAAGATAACCTGTGAATGCAGTTGAAGGAATAAACAGAACAATACTCATGAAAAGACTTACTACAGTTGCACGGTATTTCTTTTTGCTTCTCTTGTAATACTTGTGAGCAAGTAAACCCGGAAGTCCGAAAACTTTACCGATTATCTTAGGAGTTTTAATTGCTCTTTTTTCAGCCTTGATATCATTGCTCTGTCGGATAGCTTCAACAGCAGAAATTTTCGTTGCTCTTTTTGACGGTATCCATGCTGAGATCAGAACCGTCACAAGCGCTACTATGCAGGCGATTACTACAGCTATAAGAGAAACGCAGAGTTTCATTTTAACTGCTCCGGAAGCCTGACCTGTAAATGTATCAAACTTATCGCTTATAAGAGTTAGTGTTGTACCGATTCCAGCAATTCCGACAAGTATTCCAAGCGGAATTCCTATAAGGCTGACTATGCCTGCTTCAAAAAAGACAGTTCTGCGGAGCTGTTTTTTTGTTGCACCGATAGATGAAAGAAGTCCGAACTGTTTTGTTCTTTCTGAAACGGAAATTGAGAAAGCGTTGTAGATAAGTGAAACAGAACCGAACATTATTAATAAGATAACAAACGCTGCAAGACTATAGAGAACATTAGTAAATCCTTCATACTTCACTACGCCCATACAAGCAAGCAGCTCGTTATTGGTATCTGCGTCAAGATGATTTTTCTCAATAAATTTGTAAATATCCTTTGGCTTTTTCATGCTGAAATAAACGTCATACTGAACAGCTTCCATGTTGTCCATGTTAGGAGCTGTTATAGCTGTAAATCCGGGAGCAGACCAGCCTTCAAACCCGGGACGCTGAAACAATCCGACAACGGTAAACGTTCTTTTCGCATTAACTTCTATCCTTTCAGCGTCATCAACAGGATTACCGTTGTCATCATAAGCCCGATAAGGATTATTTTGTCCAAGAACATATCCATCGCTGCCTATACGCTGACCTATTTCAAGCTCGATAGTATCGCCGACAGTGTAAGCAAGTCCGCCATTGCTTGCAAGATGACCCGGCAAAATAATTTCGTTTTCGTTTTCAGGAAGTCTGCCAGATGTAAGATGAATAGAAACCGTTTCGGCAAAATTTTTATCTGCTCCGAGAACATACATATACGGCTTATCGGAATTGTCACTTTCAATTTTTGCATAGCCTATCTGCTGAGCAAATACGGAATCCGAAATCTCTCCAGAATCGCTGATAAGATTGTACGAATCAAAATCAGCTCCGAGAACGCTTCCCTGCCAGTTTCCGTCCTGATAGATAATATTTCTTTTCATGTAATCCAGAAAGCTTGAGATAGACGTTGTAACGGCGCAGATAAGAGCAGTTGAAAGAATTATTCCGATTATTGTAACGATAGTTCGGGTTCTGTTCTTTTTAAGAGATTGCAGAGTGACTCTATGAAAAATATTCATCTGCGGATCACCTCGTCCTTTTTGATTTTACCGTCCTCAACAGTAAGAATTCGGTCTGCCTGTAAGGCGATATTTTCGTCATGAGTGATAACAATGAGAGTCTGGTTGTATTTTTCATTTGAGTATTTGAGTAGCTCCATGATCTCCTGACTGTTTTTGCTGTCGAGGTTTCCTGTAGGTTCGTCGGCAAGAACTACAGCCGGAGCGTTCATAAGCGCTCTTCCGATAGAAACTCGCTGCTGCTGACCGCCTGAAAGCTGATTCGGCAGATGATTTTCACGTCCTTTGAGCTTTAGAGTTGTAATAAGTTCTTTCAGTCTTTCTTTGTTAACCTTCTGCCCGTCCATAAGAACCGGAAGAGTGATGTTTTCCGTAACGTTCAGAACAGGGATAAGATTGTAGAACTGGTAGATAAGTCCTACCTGTCTGCGGCGGAAAATAGCGAGCTGTTCCTCATTCTGAGAGTAAACGTCGCAACCGTCCATAAAAACCTTTCCGCTTGTAGGTCTGTCTACGCCGCCGAGTATATGAAGCAGGGTAGATTTTCCCGAACCGGAAGGACCGATTATCGCCACAAATTCTCCTTTGTTTACAGAAAATGAAACATGATCGAGCGCATGAACGATATTTTCGCCCTTTCCATAAGTTTTGCATAGATTTTCAACTTTTAAAATTTCCATAGCTGTTCTCCTTTTTTGATTATGTCTGTATTATAACACGCTTAAATGACATTGAAGTGACTTTAAAATTACAAAAATGTCACATAAGAGCGTGCTGATGTCAGCACGCTCTGAGAATAAATATTAAACGACCTCTTTATAGAATCTTACGACGAATTTAGCTC